>JAGIAB010000009.1:15883-24776 GCA_017745135.1 Flavisolibacter sp. | reverse complement strand
ACAGAACCGGGAGAACCAAAGTGGTTTTCTTTCCAAGCGGTGATCCTAACCAGATTTATGTTTACCTGAAATTACCTTCCGGTACCGATGTGGAATATACCGACTCCATCAACAGGGTTTTGGAAAACAGGGTGTACAAAGTGCTGGACATGGAAAATGGCAAGGACAATCCGCTGGTAGAAAGTGTGATCGCCAACGTAGCGGTAGGCGCTGCCGATCCAAACAGTGGCGACAGAAGCACCCGGCCCGAAAGAGGACGTATACAGATTTCCTTTGTGGAATTTGAAAAACGTCATGGTAAATCCACCGCTCCATACCTGGATTCCATACGTGCCGTATTGAAAGGCATACCCGGTGCGGAGATTTCGGTTACCAAACCGCAAAATGGTCCGCCTACAGATCCTCCTGTAAATATTGAAGTAAAGAGCGAGGACTTTGATGCACTGATTCGCACGGCGGTGGGCCTCAAGAACTATCTTGACTCAGTGGATGTACCTGGTGTGGAAGAATTAAAAATGGATGTGGACCTCACCAATCCCGAGATCAGTTTAACCGTAGACCGTGAAAGGGCACTGGCAGAAGGTGTTTCGTCCGCACAAATTGGAAGTGCCATCCGCACTGCCTTATTCGGCCGCGAACTGTCAAAGATCAAAGAAGGTAATGAAGAGTATAAGATACAGTTGCGCAATAATGAATTGCAAAGAAAGAATTTGGTTGACCTGCTGAATACCAAAGTAAGCTTCTTTGATATGTCCCGCGGGTTCAAATCGATTCCTATTATCAATCTTGTAAAAGTAGATTACACCAGTACCTTGGGAAGTGTAATTCGTAAGGAATACAAAAGAGCCATTACACTTACTTCAAACGTTTTGGAAGGCGAAGGCTTCACCCCTACCGAAGTAAACGCATCATTGAAATACTACATTGACAATTTTAAAAGCAAACCGCAGAATGTTACCATCACCCAAACCGGTGAAGGAAAACAACAGGCGGAAACCGGAGCCTTCTTAGGACAGGCAATGGTAGTGGCATTGATGCTGATCCTTTTGATATTGGTACTTCAGTTCAATTCCATCAGCAAACCTGTGATCGTGTTGACTGAAATTTTATTCAGCATCATTGGTGTTCTATTTGGATTTGCACTAACCGGCATGACGATCTCGGTGGTAATGACAGGTGTTGGTATTGTAGGTCTCGCGGGGATCGTTGTAAAGAATGGTATTCTTGTAATTGAGTTTGCCGATGAATTACGGTCTCGTGGTATGCGTACAAGAGAAGCGGTGATACAGGCAGGTAAAACCCGTATCATCCCGGTGCTGTTAACGGCCTTGGCTGCCATCCTTGGATTTCTACCCATTGCCGTTGGTTTCAACATCAACTTCATTACCCTGTTCTCCGAACTGAATCCGCGTATTTTCTTCGGCGGTGACAGCGTGGTGTTCTGGAAACCGCTTTCATGGACCATCATCTTTGGTTTGGCCTTCGCTTTCTTTATGACCCTGCTGATGGTGCCGGGTATGTATTTGATCGCTGAAAGATTAAAGAGGCCGATGCGGAATATGTATGGAGGCAAATGGATTTCCTTCCTTGGCATTCCGCCATTGACCATTATCTTTATTCCTTTGATGTTTGCTACCATGATCCGTCAAAGAATTAAAGTGAACCGCAGAAGAAGAAAATATAAAGGTCACCCGGCAGTTAACAAGGCATTTATCGAAAGCTGGTTATAATATTTAAGAATGTAAGGCATCATGTAAATTAGAAAGGTTATAGAATTAAGGTAGGTAGCGGTCCCGCAGTTGCAGGACCGCTTTTTTTATCTGCCTCGCATTAACAATTTGCTAATTATAATCCCCTGGCCGGGAACTCTTCTTCTGTTCTAAAGTTCAACTCACTTTCCCGGGGAGGATAGAACAAGCGCTGTCTTATTCTTAATTGGTAACTGGAGCTCTTTGCTCCATTACTACAGTAACAGTTATATAAAAACCAGCGACCAAAACAAGAGAAACCTAAGTTTAGCCGCTGGGACCCAAAAGTATTTTTTGTGTCAGTGCAAGGCAACTGCGACATTTCGCAGGTTGGCTATTTATGTTTAACTATCTTTAAATCAAACTTGTGCAATGGAACAATTTGGGGAGTATTCCAAATCCTTAATTACCGATGTGCCGGCAGATTTAAACGCCCCCGCAGCTCAACATTTAAAAAAAACAATTCCCTGCTTTCCCGATGAAGCCGTGTACATCTACTCTTTCAAGGAAAACCGCATGATCTATGCTTATAACTGGGAGAAAATTCTTGGTTACCGGGACGATGAGATCAATATGCTTACTATTGTTAGCTGCACGGCCCCGGAATATGCACCGTTTTCATATGAGTTGAATGACAAAGCGCTTATGTTCATTCAAGGCAAAACTGAGCGATTGGAAGAATATAGTTTTACAATTGAGCTGAAGAAGATACATAAGAACGGCAGCCAGGTGCCATTGATCATGAAAGTGGGAATCTTTAGTTCCGAAAATGGTAAGATGACAGCCATCATCGGCAGGGCGCAAATAAGCTATAGCATTACGCTGGGAAAAGTAATGCGGTATGCGGCGTATGGTCCCGATAAAGGAGAGTTTGAAGAGGAACTGAATAAGCAGTTGTTTCGGTATTATGCCATTTCTGCTAAAGAAAAAGAAGCGCTGGCGCTCATAGCCTCAGGTTATTCTTTTAAGGAAGTTGCCAATCATTTCAAGGTTTCCCAATCCGCCATCGAAAAGCGCATTTTACCCCTGTACAAACGCTTCGATGTAAAAAGCCTCACCCATTTAATCAGCTTTGCTTACAACAATCATATTTTGCCCTGAGCCGGTTAGTTTAAATAAAGGCAGAGAATTTTATTTTCATCAATCCCCAGTTCATTCAGCAACATTTGTTTCCATTTGCCGGCCGTATTCGCTGGTTGAACTTCAGTACCCAATATCCAGATAACATTGGTTTTTTTAAGTGTGTCGCGGTTAACCTGGTTGCCATTGCCGTAATTATCCAAAAACCGGATAAAACTCCGGGGCGATACAATATCATCTTTCACGGGTTCGCCCGGATTAATGTCATCGATGACAAGAGTAGTACAGCTACGCCAATTCCATAACGGATCCTTCTTTTCTTTTTTCCCGGAAAAAGGATCGAAAAACAAACCATACAATTTAATTCCCGTAGTATAAATACAACACCGGTGTATAATGGAATGCTCAGTAGCCACCGCAACACCCAAACTTGTTTTACCGCAACCTTTTGCACCAAAGATCAGCAGATGCATACCATCGTCCTTATTGTTTTTGAATTGATGAATGATCTCTTTTTTATCATCCGGCATTTCAAAATTCCATTGGCTAAGCCGGAAGTGAAAAGGATACTGGGCGGTTTGTAAATACAGTTTTGTTACATACCAGTAATAAGAGGGGTAAATCAAAATCAGCAGAAGGATCATTACTACAATGAAGGTCAGCGACGACCAGTAAAGCAAAACACTGGCAGTAAAAGCACCTAACGAAAAGAACAGTACATCGGTTGTGGTATCAAAAGCTACATTGCCCCATGCAGGCTGAAAAGTGTAATCTCCTTTAGCTGTGCGTTTCTGTTTTTCTTGCTTATGTGATAATAAAGGCCCTAAAAAATTAATGATCTCAAATGCCAGCCAGGCAAAAGAAACACCAAGCGCAGCCCATAAAGCAGCTTCCCTCGCAGTCCACCACAGTAAAAGAATTTTGTAAACAATAAAAGCAGGAATAAAACCCAGTCCGAAATGTCCAAACTGGTTGGCCAACCAGGAGTAAGTAAGCGTAACACCCCTGTAGGAATCTTTCCCAATTAAATCAGCCCTCAACTGCCGCAAAATAGCGCTGGCAGATATGGTATGTGGCATATAAGTTAGTTGTTGGTTGCAATGCTGAATGGCATTAGCTACATCTAATAAAGTATTTGATTTTGTAAAAAGCAAGTGCTTCAGGATATCTGCGTACTTCAATTAGCTTCCGGAAGGAGCGTTCCATAATGGTTCCTGATTGCAGGATGTTGAAGCAGAGAATCTCCTGACAAAGAGAATTGCGGACCGCTTTTTTATATGCACCGTAGAATTACTAAAATTATAAGTAGTAATGCGGTTGTTTGGGAATTTAAATAGTCTCATATTTATATCACCAACGATATTTCATCTCCTTCGCTGAGTCTATCCATTATCTAAGAATTCCCCGCCGCTAACTTTTACTGAAACGAAAACGGACTGCTATGGCAAGCATTACTTCCGTAAAAGGAAAGGGCCGGCGTGAAGGCTTTCCTGACTTCAGGGATCATACGCCTTCTCCCTGCAAACTCTCTCCCAAACAAAAAGCAGGAGCCGCAAAAAAACCGGTAAGTAAACTGCTTAAAAACCTCATTGAAAAAAATTCTTCCGGGCAAAAAAAGGATTCATTAATGCAAAAGAATATCTGCGTCAATGGTGTTCATCCATCGAAGACCAGAAACCTTAACCCGTGTATTACACATGTGGGGACAGACTTTTTCAAACTAAACTTAGTACTATGAGTAAATCATACGAAAGAGATACAAAATATATTCATCCGTTTATAGCAACACAACTGGATGATATTTTAAACGCTATTCAGGAACAATTGCCTTCCCCTTTTGCTTGCAAACTTCTTTCCGCACACCGCACTCCGGAAGATCAGCTACAACTTTTTAAACAAGGCAGGGAATTTAAAAACGGCGTATGGAGAATTGCCGACAAGAGTAAGATTGTTACCTACAAAGATGGGTACATTAATCTGTCAAGACATAATTACCTTCCCTGTACTGCCATTGATATTGGCATTTTTGACAACAAGGGCAATTATCAATCAGCCGATAAGCTTTACCGGGCAGTTGCAGTTGGAAAGAACTTTGGACTTGATTGGGGCGGAGACTGGCAAACATTAATAGATGCGCCGCACCTTGAAATTCCATCCCCCGTTTTCTTTCAAAAGAACATTCAAAAAGATAATGGTTATATATGGCAGCAATATCTTGTTACTGCAGGAACCTACAAGGGGGTATTGGATGGAATTTTTGGGCCAAAGTCAATCGCTGCCTTAAAGGAAGCCACAGGCGAATCTGAACGTAACATTGCTGCCTGGAATAAACTTTATGAAAAGCATGGCCCACCAGAGATCAGAAATGATAAACTCGTTATGATAAGAGATGACCGGCCAAGACCAGATCCCCAAAGACCAAGACCTATTCCTTCACCAAGACCAAGGCCCTGACAATCCTCATTAAAAATAAATCGACAAACATGAAACGAATCCAACTGCTTATTCTGTTCACGACGATGGTCTTCTGTTGTCAGGGCCAGAAAAAAACAAAGCCCGGTGATACAACGCACCACGTAATGATAACCTACGATTTTTTTTCAACGGACCCCTTGAAAATAATGCGATGGACAAACAAAGGCAAATTGGATACTATGCACAGTCTTGATGTGCGAAAGTTGTACTATGGCGATAAAATAAATTTTCGTGTAAGAGTCAATCCTTTTTTATACGATGTAAAAGTTAATGGCAATAACGTTTTTGAAAACAGCCCGCTGGATACGGCGTATGTTAAGACTCTGGTTAACTTCTTAGGCCAGCAAACCGGGTCGCCTTTACCTCAAAAGAATAGCCCAGCCGATACGGCAAAAAAAAATATCGGAGAGGCTCCGCAAGCCGAAAAGAAACTGGATCTAAGCACAAATAACAACAAGCTTTTAGTTCAGAAGGCATTAAATCTACCCAACCTCCCAAAAAAAGAAGACACCACAAGATTAAAAATAAAGGCAGTGTCAGAATACGATTCTTTACGAAAACAGTTGGGCCATACCGAACACAACATCGATAGTTTCTTTAAGAGGTACCAGGATGAGAAAAATATGCTGGGACAAGTACTGCTTTTATCATTGACGGACTATAAGGAATATGATGCTATCATTTCAGAAATAAACAGCTACTTATCATTCATGCAAGGCCCAGACTTTACAATTGATTCTCTAAAAAAATCGACAAACTTTTACGTGATTTATTATCAAAGAGAAGCAAAAAGGGAATCTCTTGAGATGGTACCAACCTTTCAACGAATGTCCGTACTACATAAAATTTTTGACATTTCTACATATCAATCAGATTCTACCTTATTTCAATACTATAATGATTTAGCCGATTCACTCCAAAGGGATAACCTTTCTCAATTCAGCGGAGCTTACGTAGCGTTTCTGCAAAATCTCGGTAACAGAAACCTTTTTGAAAAGTCGTACAGCCCCGATTTTGCTACGGCCGATTCATTTCGTTTTCAATTGGAATTGCATCCTTCCGGCCGTGCAAGAGATTTTATTTCACTGTATAAACTTTCATTAAGGGACACCATTTTTAAGCCCTATACCCTGCCTGTCAAAAGAGTACTTAAACTAAACCTTTCGGTAGGACTTGCTTTTATGTTTGGTGGCGCTGTTCCCTATACTTATTATTACTCCACTCCTAAGGATCAACTTAGCGACTCAGACCTTGTTTTTATAAAAAAAGGAGCCCGGGAAGCTGCGGTGGTTCCACGCATTGCCTTGCTAACACATTTATACTGGACAAATGCCAACTGGATAAAACCAGCTATCACATTTGGACTATCCACCAATCCTGCCGATCCCGCTGAAACAGCGTATATGGGCGGAGCTTCACTGATCATGGGTCATAACCGGCGCATGATTTTTACTGCCGGCGTTGCGTTGGCAAATACGAATGTTTTGAAATCCCGCTATAAAACTGACGATGCGCAAATCAAAGAATACTACACCAGTATTGAAGAAGCGGCTTTGGTAGAAAAGAAATTAAAATTCGGCGGCTTCGCCGGCATCTCTTATAACTTTTAACTTTTAAACCCACTGTTATGCCCAGACAAATTATTACCAAAACAGCAGCTATTACTGTACAAGCAAACACCAACCAGGAAGATCCTTATGTAAATAAACTATTGAAGCTTATTCCGGCCGATATCATTGCCGTTTATCTCACCGTTTTTAACCTGATCCAGGCGTACCAGCGGAGTGATGGCGGCACTAATGGCACCTTTCAATGGATTGTATTTGCGGCTATTTTAGTTATTACTCCCTTTTACTTACGCCTTATAGCCAAAGTAGAATCTGTTTTACAAATTATCTTCTGTGTTATTTCTTTCTGCATTTGGGTTTTTAGCATTGGAGGGCCCGGCACCGGTAAAGAAATAGGCGGCTATAGCATACAATTCATTGCCTCAATTCTCCTTCCCATTTATACTTTGTTCATTCCTTTCGTTTACGAAAAAGCAACCAAATAACCATCTAAACCATAGTACAATGGCACCTACTAAAATTGCATCCAAAAAAAGCAGCACAAAAGCCTCCAACCTCTTTGCTACTGCAGCCAGCAAGCCAAGATTTACCGGCAACCGCATTGTTACTATGAACCGCGGTGCCAAACCTTCGGCCATTCAAAGGCTTTCTAAGAACGCTTCGCTTAAAATGGCAAGCATCCGCGATTTCGGTTCCGATACTTCTAACTACCACCAGGCACTCAGCGAAGCCGATGGCCTTTACTTCGATACTTTTAAAATTGCTGTTTTTAAAAAAGGTAAAGAAGAGCAGGTAAAGTTTATGACAGATGCCAGCCTGGGCACCAACAGCCAAATGGTGAGTGAACCCGAACGCTTTGTTTATGCTGTTCCCCGGTTGCAGGCCAACACAAAAAAGAAAAAAGCCAGTTCCATTCACGATGCGGATGATTTTACCTGGGGCACACAAGCCATCAAACTTTCCAATTCAAAGTTTACAGGAAAAGGTATCAATGTGGCGGTGTTAGATACCGGGCTCAATCTTTCACATCCCGATTTTTCAAGATTCAACACCATACAAAACAAATCCTTTGTAAGAGGACAGGCCGTTGAAGACAAGAATGGACATGGCACCCACTGTTGCGGTATTTCGGTAGGGGCCATCAATAAAAAAACCGGTCAGCGATATGGTGTAGCTATGAACGCTAACCTTTTTGTTGGAAAAGTTCTGTCCAATGCCGGAAGCGGATACGACTCCGGCATCATTGCAGGGCTTGAATGGGCCATCCAAAATAAGTGCAGGGTAATCTCCATGTCGCTTGGCTCCGAAGTGCAGCCCGGTGAAACCTATTCACCGGCTTACGAACGCATTGCCAAAACCGCTTTGCGCAACAATTGCCTTATTGTTGCTGCTGCCGGCAATGAAAGCCAAAGACAGTTTGGACTGATTAAACCTGTGGGACACCCGGCTAATTGTCCGTCAATATTGTCGGTTGCAGCAATTGACAGTGATCTTAAAATTGCCTACTTCTCCTGCGGTGGTATTAATCCCGATGGCGGACAGGTAGATGTGGCGGCACCGGGTGTAGACATTTACAGTAGCTGGAAAGGCAAAAAACATCTCACCATTTCGGGAACATCCATGGCTACACCTTTTGTTGCAGGTCTTGCTGCTTTGTATGCCGAAGCTTATCCTAAAGCCACTGCATCAGACATCTGGATGATGCTTTCGCAATATGCCATGAGGCTTAATTTACTATCATCTGATGTAGGCACCGGGCTGGTACAGGCCAGATAAATAGTGTAAATTAGTAGTCTAAAAATTGTGAGTATGCCGGAAAAGAAGAAGCAAACGAAATTCATTGCCACACTTGATGAAAATAAGATCAAGCACATTGACAAATTTGCTCAAACATTTAAGGATGATGGCGTAAAAGCAAAAATCATTTCGCCATTGAGCGGAATTATCAGCGGGGAATCGAATGCATCGCTGGAAGAGCTTAAATTAAAATATGAACCGAAAGGCCTGAAGATTGAACCCGAC
>JAGIAB010000009.1:0-15873 GCA_017745135.1 Flavisolibacter sp. | reverse complement strand
AAATAATTCCAAAGCTGTTGTAGTTTTTAGTGTAGTGTTGCAGGAGACTTTCTTTCAATGGTAAAGTTGATTTACTCAAAAATATTGAACTGTCATCCATAAAAAAAGCCGCTTTCCCAAGCGGCTTTTTGATCTCTTCAAACCATTACTGCACAATGCGGGATAGTGCCGGGTCGCTAACCATTGCCTGGTCTCCGCTTCCAAAAGCCACGACGCGGCACCAATACTTTTTTCCGCTAAGAAGGCCGGAAATAAGCATTGAAACAAAAACGCTCAAGCAGGCCTCCTTACCGCTCAGGGCATTAAAGAACAAGCTGCGGTTGCAGATGCTGCAGCTTATTCACAGTAATGGACACATGACGGTATCCGGCATTTATAAGAAGTTGAGACTAGAACAAGCCCTTGCATCGGCGCACCTTGCCATCCTGCGTAAGGCAGGAGTTGTAAATACAAAAAGGGAAGGGAAGTGGATTTACTATTCCATCAATTACCAACACTTGAACGAGTTGAATGTATTTGCCACGCAATTGCTAGACATGGAACCGGTTCCGCAACTGAAAAAAATTAAAAAAATACCCGCAGCGGAAACAACAAATGGCAGCAGCTTGCTGGAGTCAGTAAAGAAGGTTTTGGAGGCTTAGTGGTGAAAGTGTATCCGTTTAATGGAATGTGGGTACTAATGCTATAAAGAGATATTTATTTACCAACCTGTTGTGCTACTATTGAACTTCTCTTGTGTCACACTCTTGTACGTTCGGTAATTTTATTGGGCATATGGCGAGTGGCAATTGATGTTAGGACGAGGGGTGCAGAACAAAAATTATAGTAGTAGAAGTTGTGGCGGGCAGTCGGCGGGTAAGAAAAGAGGAATAATTTCAAAATATTGTCACTGCAAAAAACGTAGTGTAGATTAGCGTAAATACAACTGTTGTAGACAACTATAAACACCGCCAACCCTGCTTATGATAAGATTGAAAAAAGTAAAAGATTTTTCAAATGACCATAATTTGATTGAGCAGTTATACGAACTGACACGACCAAGCTATGTTGACAATTCGGCGGTTCTTATCCGAGAAATTAAACATTGCAGCGAAATCTATCTTCTCTACAAAGTGGAGACATTGGTTGCATTTTTCATGGTAAACTTTGAAAAAGTAGGTGCCCTAAATACATTTTACTTAGGCTTAAGTGGCTGTCACAAAGATTTTAAAGGTGTCGGATTTGCAAAGCTTCTGTACAATACGTTCTTCATTGACTGCAAGCATAAAGAGAAAGAGGTCGGCTCCAAAATATTATGTTGGTGGACAACAGCAACACCAATACCGTTCAAATGGTTTAATGATAACATTGAAAAATGTGAACCAAACTTGAATGGCGATGTTTCAGAGTTTGGGCGGCACAATATGATTGAAATAAGAAAACTGAAGTATAGCCATATTCCAATAGATTTTTCTTTGCCTTTCATTCTCAAAGGTGTTGCCGAACACACAAATTATTCAATTTCGGAAAAGCTAAAATTGCAAAAGGTTCAAGAAGAATTAAAGTTGAAGGCGTTTGAAAGATATCCAATTGACGAGACAAAAGGTGACAGGTATTTAATGATTGGCTTTGTACCTGAACTTGAAGTATTGAAGCAAAGGGTTGACGGAATAGCTACCTACAACAGTGGGTTTGGCGCTATGCCGGGTGACCAAACGCAACATCAGCATCAGTAACGCTATTCAGCTTAAGTTTCAGCGTGACCAACGACAGGGAAGTGAAGAACACCCAAGATTACACTCTTTTCCTAAATTCAGTTGTTGGTGCAGCTACAGCACAAAAGCTAGGAGGAACTCCAACGGTGTAAAAAGTAATAAATACTGATTTAATTTTCTTTTTCCTTTGTTACAGGTCTTGTATTGTTTTTTAGATTATTTATCAACTTAATTTTTCTCAGTTCATTTATATCACCTTTTACTCCTTTGATAACCCCTAAGATTATTAATAGAAAAATACCCCCAAAGAAGATCAATACCCCAAGGTTTGTTCTCTTTAAATCTACAGACGGCATTAAATGAATATACCGTGGAGCATCTTTTAGAGCCACAGTGTCAGCTTTATTATTATGAAGCAACACTATTGTGTTAGAATTAAGAGATTTAAGTTCTACTAAAGCATTATCGGCAGTATACTTTGTTGTATATTTTATTTCGACGTCTGGATTTGTATAGGATGTTAAACCATTATAAAATAAAAAACCACAAAAGCTCAAGAAAAAAATACCTGAAAGGTATCCGCCATACTGCTTTCTCCGATATTTTTTTGGTTCAGTTTCGCTCATATTCCATGCGTTAATTTGTTGCACATCCTTTAAATCAGCGATTCGTTGAGAAACGGAGATTCCTTGACGAAATGTTTCACGATTAGATGGTATTGTGCTTTCTATAATGCATTCGAAAGAAAAATATTCCTGTGGCTTTAATAAGTCCCACTCAAAACATATTTTATTCTTTGATATCGAACTTGAAACAGAAAACTTATTGCTTGATTGATTACCAATTTTGCATTCGTTCACTTTGCAATTTTCAGGGAAAATAATTTCCAAGGGTGCGTACATCTTAGTCTTATCAATGTCCAACGTTCCCGTATTTAAAATGCTCGCCCGGTAATAATCAAGGTTAGTGTTTATTGGTTGAGTAAATTCAATTTTTAGTGCCTCAAACTTATCTTGAAAAGTAGTAAGCAAGGATATCCATTCATCGTTAACTAAACTTAGGGAGTATTTGTCCTTTAATCTTTTTGAATACCATATTCCCCAATAACTCAGGACAATTCCGACAATAATGCTTATAGCAATACTAATGAGAGTTTCTTTACTCATAACAGATAGTCTTAGTAAGCAGTAATGTAATAAGAAAATGAGATATGCCCCATTTTTGTAAGCAGCAGCTTGTGTCCGCACAAGCCGTTTTACACCGTCGTGGTGTGGAGGCGCAGGCAATATGCGAAGCCTACCGACGACAGGGAAGTGAAGAATACCTAAGATCTACAATCTTTTCCTATATTCAGTTGTTGGTACAGCCACGGCACAAAAGCTAAGAGGAACACACTGCTTAAATATTTTTTACTACAGCATTATTCGACCAAAAAAACTGATATGGCGACAATAATTCTAAATCGGACAAGTGAATATGTGAACCGACTAAGAGACTACGGAGTTTACATTGACGAAAAAAAGGTTGGAACTATTGCTAACGGTGAGATAAAAGAGTTCAATGTGTCCGCTGGACAACATTCAATCGTTACCAAAATAGATTGGTGCAGCAGCCAGACTGTAACATTCGATATCAGCGACGACGAAGTAAAAAATTTCAAAGTCGGCGGCTTTAAAAATGCTAAGTGGCTCATGCCGACAGGATTAATCATAATTGTTTTGAGCTACATTGTCAATCTTCTGTTTGACACAGAATATTTGTTTTATCTAATTATTCCCATTTTTTTAATAATGGTTTATTACATGACCCTTGGACGGAAAAGGTATTTAACTCTGAGTGAAGAAAAAACAGAGGGACAAGAAAAAATGGTATTGCTGCTGTAAGCCGCGGCTTGTGTCCGCACAAGCCGTTTTTCTTTTTTTACGCCCTTGATAGTGTTCCTCTAAGCCTGGTGTATTGGCTGCACCAACAAAAACTTAGTGCTGAAAAATCAATAACGATTACTAACCTTCATTAACCTTTGTCCTGTTTATCTTAGTAGTTCTTAAAAACTCGACAAAAGATGAAAAAATTAGTATTATCAGTTACCCTGCTTTTAGGCATGTATGCGGTTAAAGCCCAGGGTCCCGGTGGCCCTCCGCTTCCTCCTGCAGAACGTGCACAAGCCTTTTTTACAAGTGAGCGTAATGCTGCATTTGCATTCACTCAGGATCAAAAAACTAAGATCACTCCATTGCTCGTAAAGTTTTACACTTCGTCCGACAGCCTGATGGCTACAGTGCCGGCGGGTAGCGGTCGGGAAGGCTTTCAGGAGATAGCTCCTAAAAGGGCTGCCCTGGCAGCGCCGTATGAGCAGGCAATTGTGGCAATGCTTACACCGGAACAGAAAAAAACCTACGACACTGCGCTTGCGGCAGCGAAAGAGCGTAACCCGAATGCTACCGGCGTATTCACCGGCGGTTTCGGTGGTGGTCGTCCGCGCAACTAATAAGCTTTCTTTAAAAAGATGCTCCATGAAGTTTTCGTGGAGCATTTTGTTTTGGTGCGTTCCGGTGTGCAATTACCACAGCCCTTGTGCACCAATGGGAGAAAATCAGCAATAAAATCAACGTTGGCGGGGACGGGGTAACTATATACGTGTTAGACCAAAGGTAAAATTCTTACAATCCTTTAATAATTAGTAATTATTTACACGTAATTTCTAAAATGACTTTTGCAAACTGAGTAAGGTCATAAATGTACCTATGGCATCCGTATTTTTTTGTGCTATATAATCCTTATCTAGATGCTGTCCTTTGAAAAACTTACTGTAGAAGTCCAACAATTAGAAACTTATTATGCAGACCGATTAGGGGAAGATGCAAGCCACAAAGAACTTTCTATTATTTGGGACAAAATAAAGTATCTGAAAGAACAACTGACTATTGTACAAATATTCAATACTCCTTCACCTATCAGAGTACGTGTTAATCATCTCTTTTGAGCTGCTTTCTTTTTTGGTTCAGGCTTAGGCTTGCCTTTTACTGATGCCTGCATAATATTGTGAAAGATGTTAGAGGCTTCTTTTGCTGATTTCTTCTTAACTGCCTCGTTGGCGGGGACGCGAACACCTGCACCAGCACTAGTTTATTTCTTTAATCAACTGCGGCCAGCTTTCTTTCTCTTATGCCCGATATCAGGTAAAAAGCCTGTCAGCAATCCAATCAGGGGCAGGTAAGCACAAACCTGGTAAACAAAATGGATGCTGGTGCGGTCGGCCAGTGCGCCCAGCAAGGCAGAACCCAATCCTCCCATTCCAAAAGCAAACCCAAAAAACAACCCGGAAACCAATCCCACCTTACCGGGTAATAATTCCTGTGCATACACCAGTATAGCCGAGAAAGCCGAAGCCAGGATAAAGCCGATAAATACACTCAATACGGTTGTCCAAAAAAGGTTAACGTGGGGGAGCAACAAAGTAAAAGGAGCTACTCCCAAAATAGAGAACCAGATGACATACTTGCGTCCGAAGTGGTCGCCAATAGGTCCGCCAAGCAAAGTGCCCGCAGCCGTAGCAAACAAAAAGATGAAAAGATGCACCTGCGAGCTTTGCACAGAGATGTGGAACTTGTCAATAAGATAAAAGGTATAGTAAGAGCTCATGCTGGCGAGATAGAAGTATTTGGAAAAAATGAGCACCAGCAAAATGAGGATGGAAATGGTAATCGCCTTTTTGGAAAGCTGGGTGCCCTCTTCATGATGTTCTGCTGCTTTCTTCGGACGAATGCGGTGCATATTCAACCGGTACCATTTGCCAATATTGATCAATATTAATATGGCTAGCAAGGCAATCAAAGAAAACCAGGCTACGCTGATTTGCCCAAAAGGAACAATGATCAAGGCCGCCAACAGGGGACCAATGGCGCTGCCGGCGTTGCCACCCACCTGGAAGATGGATTGAGCCAGGCCTCTTCTTCCCCCCGATGCCATGTAGGCCACCTTGGAGGCCTCCGGGTGAAAAACAGAAGAACCAATACCGATCAGGGCTACAGCAATCAGGAGCCAGCCAAAGCCGGAAGCAAAGGCCAGGCATATTAAACCAACCAGGGTAAAGCCCATTCCTGCAGCCAGTGAAAAAGGTTGTGGTTTTTTATCCGTATAAAAGCCAACAAAGGGTTGTAATAAGGAAGCAGCCAATTGAAACGTGAGGGTGATCAATCCAATTTGTGCAAAGCTCAGGTGAAAGGACTCCTTTACCAATGGGTAAATAGAGGGTATCAGGGATTGAATGGTGTCGTTCAGTAAATGCGAAAAGCTAATGGTGAGCAGGATGGAGAAGATGGTTCCTTCTGCCACATTCTTCGGGATCGTCAGCGCTTCTTCCTTCGTCGGTTTCTCCATGGGTATTTTTTAAAGTTGCAAAAGTAGAGGAGGAAAAGTTAACACGCCTGCATGAGATCTTTAAGAGATATGTGATGGCCTTTTGCAGCGGATGTCCGCAAAGCAAATAGTATGATAATAGAGTTGTGGCGGATCGTTGCCGGGGAAGAAAGGGTTTTATTTTTTTAAGTCTTCTTAAAAAGAAAAAAGGCTGGATAGAAATCCTGCCTCGTGTAAAATCCAATATCCTATGAAAAACCGATTTGAATTAAGCAAACAATATTCCAAACCGTTTTAAAGCAGTAGCGCAACAGAAAACCGGGAATTTCTACTCCGGTTTGTGTAAATAATTCAACAATAGCCTGCAAACATCCCGCTGCATTGCTGGTTGTTAAGACTAAACAGCGATTAGCCCCTCTTGTGAATTGAGGTGCGGAGCCTCCATCTAAAGGAAGAAGTTAAAAAAAAGAGCAGTCATAAAGACTGCTCATCATAGGGAATAAATGTCTTGTGCTTTATACTAAATCCACATCCTTTTCTTTTGATGTAAAGTTCTCCAACTGGACTAATTGATACTTTAGTTCTTTCAACTCTTTGTAAATCTTAGTTAACTCCCCGTAAGGTCTTTGTGATGCCATTGCGGCCTCAAGCTGCATTGTTTTAAGGGCAATAGCATCTTTTAATTCTCTTTCATTCATTGTGGTCACCCGGTTAAGCGGTACTCAAGTAAAGCAAAAGCCATTCCCGAAAAAATCAACAAAAGAAATAAAAAACAGTAAGTTTTAAATTCGTGCGACTTGTATGACTGGTGTGACAGCTTCCCACAGGTCCCTAAAGTCACACAACTATATAAAAAAACACCTCCAGCTATCAGTAGGAAAGGGAAGCGCCTACACTGCATATATTTGTTTGTTGTTATTAAAAACAAAAGCCGGTTTACAACTGCTTATAAATTTATGAAACGAGTTCTTAGATGTCGTTTGACTCTCCTGTTGCTGCTGCCTTTTGCAGCAACCTACTCCCAGGAAAACACCCTGGAACAATTAATGGCTTTACCCAATGATACCGCAAAAGTCACTAAGCTCTCCGCTTATTACGAAGGGATCAAACGAAAAGAACCCCAAAAAGCCCGAGAGGTTGCAACTACCATTCTTGACCTGAGTAAAAAACTCGGGTATGATAAAGGAATCGCTATGGGCTATGCTGACCTGGGATTTGTTGATGCCATTACCGGGGAAAACCGGCGTTCCATTGCTTATAATGCAGAAGCCATCAAGTACTATAAAAAGATCAAGGATAATACTGCGGTGGCCGCATGTTTGGGTACAATGGCCAATGCGTATAGTGGTCTTGGTAAAAGCGACAGTTCAACGATCTACCGGCTGGAAGCTATCAGCCTGTTGGAAAAGATGAAGGAATCGCCATCCTTTACTAAAAGAGATATGCGTATGCTTTCGCTGCAATACTACAACCTGGCGGTTGGCTATGCCAATTCGTTAAGGGATGATGATAAAGCACTTTCTTACTACAAAAAAGCGGAGGAGATGGCCCAGCAGGCCAACGATACTACGATGATCGTTACAGCTCTTAACGGCGTCACCCGCAGGCTGGCCAGTAAGGAACAATTTGCTGACGCCCTGGTGCAGGCAAAAGAAGCCTTGCACTTCGCAAAAGCATCCGGTGATGATTTCCTGCTCTCACAAGCCTGGCATGGTTATGCCACCGTTTTGGATGTCAGCGGCAAATTGGACGAAGCCGTTGAGCCGGCGCTATTAGCCATCCGCTATGCCGAACAAACAGGGGATTTCAGCCGGTTTATGGTCAGCGCCACCACGTACTCACACATCCTGCAACAAAAAGGAGATTATAAAACGCTGAAAGCTTTTCTTGAAAAAGTGTTGGACAATAAGGGGCAAAAAGATAACATTGAATTTTTGGCCGACATGTACGGTTTCCTGGCGGAGGCCAATTACAAGTTGGGTAATTACAAGCCGGCTTATGATCAACTCTATAAAAAACTCGTGTTCAACGATTCGATCCTGAAGGTGGAGAACAACCGCATTATGGCGGACATGGAATTCCGCTACCAAACTGCCCAAAAGGAGAAAGCCTTATCACAAAACCAATTGCAACTGGCACAAAAGAATTTACAGCTTCAAAAGAACCGCCAGTACATCTATTACACCCTGGCAGCGCTTATTGTGGCTTTGCTGGTTGCTGCCCTGTTTTACATTCGATACCGTAACAAAAAACGCATTCACCAGAAAGAAATACAATCGCTGCAACAACAAAAAGAAATCCAGTTGTTGCAGGCACTGATGCAGGGCGAGGAAAAAGAGCGCAGCCGCATTGCCAAAGATCTTCATGACGGTGTAGCCGGAATGTTAGCAGCCGTAAAAATGCAATTGTCAACAGAGGAAGAAGAATTAAAATCATTGAAAGGGTATACAAAAGCATTGCAGTTATTGAATGAGGCCACCGCCGAAGTTCGCAAGACCTCTCACAACCTGATGCCCGAAGTATTGTTGCAACACGGTTTGGACAAGGCCTTGCGCCGTTATTGTAACAACATCAGCAGTACATCACTGCAAGTGCATTATTACTTCATTGGCGAGGAGCAACGCTACGTTGATAGTTTTGAATTATCGGTTTACCGTATTGTACAGGAATTGCTCAATAATATTTTCAAACATTCCAAAGCCACAGAAGCCTCGGTTCAATTGAGTGTACAGGATACAGTGCTTTCCATTTCAATTGAAGACAATGGAGTTGGCTTTCTCAAACAACCGTCGCAAAATGGTGGTATGGGATTAGATTCATTAAAACACCGCATTCATGCCCTGAACGGAAACATAGAGTTGAACGCAGAAACCGGTGGCGGTGTGAATGCCTATCTTGAATTTGATACTGCAGGCTTACGAAGGTCGGGTGCCAGGGCCGAAACCCTGGTGAATTAATGTGCCCCAGCCTGCAATAAGAATTCTCTTACAACCTCTGTTCCTCTCCGGTTTCATTGCGTTGTCGCCATGGCTCCAATTCGGCGGTTATATTCAACAACTAACTGCGCCGCCACCAGGAGGGGAGTCTTTTATACCCCGCTGCTAAAATCCGGCTTTTATATAACTCCAGCCTTCACTTTGCCGGATGATGATATGCGCAATGCCCGCAGGAATGACCTCTGTAAAAGAATTGAGATCTGCTGCCTTTATTTGTTTCTCTTTCATGGTATTTTGACAAACCAAAAACTTAATCCCTTTCTTATGTAACAACTGCAGGTTGTTTTCATACCGTGCGTTTTTCATCATCATCTCTATTCCCGGTCCATGCACCACCACTTCAATACGTATCGTTTCAAAAGCATTCAGAATATTATTTAACTGCCTGATAAGCGATTTATGTACAAGTGTATCGTTGCTCGAAAGCTGAATGACTACTTTTTGCCCTGTTGTATTTGTTTGCATGGTTTGTGCTTTTAAAACTGTAGTCCACATAAACACTACAGTTAGCAGAATAAAAGATTTATAAATTGATTTCATGTTATTGTTTGTTTAGCTGATGTAAATGGTTTCACTCCAGGTAATACCGCTGATGTCTGTTAATGTAAGTTGATAGCTGCCACGGGGAAGGCCGGCAAGTGTTTGTTCCCTGACAGTTAAACCAGCTTTACTGCCTAAGGGTATTACCAGGCTGTGTTTACCCGGTTTTACTTTAGCCACATATTTGTTATTGATATTAGTTTCATCTATGCGTGATAGATCACTGCCATTTCTTGAGAGGATCACTTCACCATTTTGATCCGTCAGGGTTATGCCAATCAAAAAGGAACCATATACATCTGCACCTTCCACCCTGTAAACTGTAAACCGAAGCTCGTCCTGCACGATGGCGGCATCAGCTATCTCGATCTTTGGTTTTACCGATTTGTTGTGCAGTGTTCCCCACACACCACCATGAAAATATTGATTGGTAAAAAGAGTGATAAAGAGGATAAGGGCAGAACCGGCAAACACTCCTTTGTACAAAGGTTTTGTATGAAAAGGCAATGCCCCGGAACCCAGCCAGCTAAACCATTTGCGATTGGTGAATGAATATCTCTTTGAAGACAGCCAGTTATCTAACGAATACTTACCGCCGCCCGACAGGAAGATGGTAAAACCCGCTGCTACGCCTAATATTCCTATCTGCCATTCATCTAAACAGGTAGTACCTAACCAACCCGCACTGAACAAGATACCCATTGCAAGACTAAATACACCCATACTCATAAGGCGTGTAAAAAGTCCGAGCATAAATAGCAGGCCTACTATTGCTTCCACTATAGTAAAGGTGGCCATAGCCCACCACAACTGATCGGGATGGGTTACCAAATGTTCTATGACAGGTTTGATGCCTAAGGCATTTGGTAAAAAGTGATTGAACTTTTCACCGATGTATCCTGCTGTGTCAGCATCTAATTTATTTTCTAAAACCAGCCTGCGCCAGAATGCAGAAAAGTATGTCCATCCAACAACGAGACGTAGTGAGAAGGCAAATAAACCTGCAAGATGATACGAGGCCGGATTAACTTGTTTTGAATTTATTTCAGTCATTTTTATTAAGATAAAGGTGAGTTGCCAGGTTTTACAACAAGGCAATAATGTGGATACTACATAGCCGCAAAGCCATGCACGAAAGAAGATTGCATTATGCAAAAGCAACGATCGCCTTTAGCTTAATACCTTCATCTGTTTGTATAGTATGTAAGAAGGAAGTTGTTGTGTTACCTTATAGCGAGGTAAAACAGGGATTGCGTTATCAACACTAAATGATGCTACCTGTGATGATGGATCATCAAGGATGAAAATACCTGCATCAACAGAAGGATTGGCAACGTTGTTAACTACTTTGTTTTCATTTGCGGTTGCATAGCAGACGTTACCATTACTTACCGTTGCTTTATTTAGATTAAGCGGTTTGGCAACAGGTATATCTAATAAAGTTTGGAAAGATTTACGTACAGTGCATGATGCAAATAAGATCAACGCAGCCATCATCGCAACAGTAAAAACACCTGCTGCTCTTGTGAATGGTTTTGTGATCCTGATGTTCATGATTGTTTAATACCTGTTGTTATTTGTTGAGTTCTATTGATGCGATGCAAATGTATGCGTTGTGTATTTCTTTTGGTGGCGATGCTATAGGCTATTAACATTTTGTATGTGCTCATTTCTCTTTAGCTTCTATTTCCTGAGCTGAAATAAGAATTCTTTTGCAACTTGTTCTTAACCTTCTTGTGGTTTTCAACTATTTTCAACCTAAATTTTATATTTCCCTATCATGAATAAACTTATTGTTATTTCCTTTGCCGCCTTGTTGATAGCTTCCTGTAATGATTCTGGCAGCCAACAAGAAGCAGAACTTACGCCAAATACCGTCGACACTTCCAATATCACTGTAAGCGATCCAGTTCAACAAACTACACCGGTCAATACAAATTCAAACGATGGTGCTGCACTCAATCCGGAGCATGGTGCACCCGGGCACCGTTGCGATATACCGGTAGGCGCACCACTAAACAGTCCGGCCGGTAATGCCAATCCTTCACCGTTGTTGAATACACAAAACCTGCCGCAGCAACCCGTTAACAATAATGTGCAATTGAATCCTGCTCACGGTCAACCCGGTCATGATTGTTCAATCCCGGTAGGACAGCCCTTAAGAAGCTAAAGGATAGCCAAAGAAAAAAGAAAGCTAACCATTCGGTCGGGGTCTTTGCTCTCAACTTGTGTGAAGATGCCGGCTGAAACGTTAGCGGCAAAACATAACTCTCTACGATAAATTTTCTAACTGCCGGAATACCGCTATCAAAGATTTACCTTTTTCAGAAAGGTTATACTCGATATGCAGTGGTTTTAATTTTACCACTTTTTTCTCCAATAATTCCTGTTCTTCCAGTTCCTTTAAAGCAACAGCAATGGACTGCTTGTTCGATCCTTTGATTTGACGCAAAAGTGAATTAAAACGAACAGGGCCATCCAGGGCAAGACGAAAAATTTGGGGCTTCCATTTACCTGAAAGCATCTTTAAAAGTCCTTCTGCTTCACAAATCTTTTCACTTTTCATTTTGATCATTTAGGTAGTCATGTTTTTCTGACTAATTGTTTAGCGCATGGTGCTTTGGGAACTTTGCATTACAAAATTAAACACTAAAAATAAGAAGTATGAAAAGTCAGGCATTAACAACAGTAGAAAAGATGTTCGCTGCTTTTGGCAGTGGCGATTTGGAAAAATTCAGGGAAACTGTATCAGAAGATACTGTTTGGATTTATCACGGAACACAAGAGATTCCGAAGGCAATCTTTGAAGGCAAAGACAGGGCTACCACTTTTCTCAACAATATTTTAACGCAAACAGAAGTGTTGAACTTTGAACCACAACAATTCATTTGCGAGGGCAATATGGTTGTTGTTCTCGGCCAGGAACATCAAAGAGTGAAAGCATCGGGAAAAGAACTCAAGCAAAAATGGGTGCAGGTGTATACTGTAGAAAACGGCCTTATTACACGCATGGAAGAATTTGCTTCTTCTGAAGTTGTCAGTCAATAACGACACCCTACAATTCAATTTTAAATACGAGATAAACTATGGAAAATACAAATCAAAACAATCCTTTGTTGTGCGACTTTGAAACCGGGATATGCGAGATGCCGCCTTCTGCCGGCAAGGATAGTTCAGC
This sequence comes from Flavisolibacter sp., assembly GCA_017745135.1. GTDB lineage: Bacteria > Bacteroidota > Bacteroidia > Chitinophagales > Chitinophagaceae > Flavisolibacter. The sequence continues at coordinate 3,106 of JAGIAB010000009.1, read as the reverse complement.
AACGGTTACGAAACCAGATAAATCGATAAAGGTCATTTACTATACCGACCCAATTTGTTCTTCCTGTTGGGGTATTGAACCGCAATTAAGGAAACTAAAACTGGAATACGGAAACGGAATAGAAATAGAATATAGAATGGGTGGCCTATTGCCTGATTGGAGTTATAATAGCGGTGGCATCAGTAAACCTTCTGACGTAGCACATCATTGGGATGAAGCGAGCGCCTATTATGATATGCCTATTGATGGAGATGTGTGGCTGGAAGATCCTATGTCTTCATCGTACCCGCCTTCCATTGCTTTTAAAGCAGCCCAAATGCAGGATAAGGAAATGGCCGTTGAGTTTTTGCGTAAAATCAGGGAACTGCTTTTCCTGCAAAAAAAGAACATCGCAAAATGGGAATACATTAGCCTGGCTGCACAGGAAGCAGGACTTGATGTAGAGCAATTGAAAAAGAATTATGAAGGCAAAGCAGAAGAGCTGTTTGCTCAAGATTTAAAATTGGCACGGGAGCTTGGAGTAAGAGGTTTTCCAACCATGTTCTTTGTGGACAGTTCAGGGAACCAGGAAAGGGTTTATGGTTCCAGGCCGTACGGTGATTATGAACATGCCATTTCAAAATTGCAACCATCAGCAACTAAGTATGCGTATAAAAGGGATTGGAAAACGTTGTTTTCAAAATATCCTACACTCACTTCAAGAGAGTTCTCTGAACTTTCGGGAACAAAAAGACAGGAAGCAGATGCTTATTTGCAAAAGCTGTATGATGCAGGAGAATTGGACAAGTTAGATACAAAGAATGGTGTTTTATGGCAGAATAAAAAAACAGGCCGTTAATAAAAGGTATTGCTGCAGAAAGCTGAACGTTTAAGCCTTAGTTTCGTGCCACATCATAAGCAGCGGGGAGTACCGAACACGGAATTCCCCGACTGCAGTAATGCCTGTAAACAAAGAAAATTTGAGGAGCTAAGAAAGACAAGGAAATGAATAGAATAATTGCATTTTTGGCGAACAGCCAATCCCGTTTTATCAACCTGGCAAGAATATCAATATTTATAGTGATGGCCTGGATTGGCGGACTGAAGGCCTTTCAATATGAAGCTGACGGTATTGTTCCATTTGTTGCGAATAGTCCGTTAATGTCTTTTTTTTATAAGAAACAAGCGCCGGAATACAATCAATATAAAAATCCCGAAGGAAAAACAGTTGCTAAAAACGTTGAATGGCACCAACAAAATGGAACTTACGTTTTTTCTTATGGTCTGGGAACCGTAATTGTGATCATAGGAATTTTAACCTTGCTTGGAATTTGGTTTTCTAAAGTGGGACTGATAGGCGGATTGTTAACATTTGGAATGTCATTAGTTACGTTGAGTTTTCTGATAACAACACCGGAAGTGTATGTTCCAAATCTGGGCGGAGATTTTCCAACGCCGCAATTTGGATTTCCATATTTATCCGGAGCCGGGCGTTTGGTAATAAAAGATGTGATCATGATGGCTGCCGGACTGATTTGTGCTTCTGATAGTGCCAAAAGGATTTTAAAGCAACAGTAGTACGAAAGATGCGTCATTGTCTTTAACTCCTCTCTAGCGAATTTTACAAACCTTATTTTCTTTTATAGAAATAAATGTTCACTGTAGTACCAAAACCTTTTTCGCTAATGGTATAATACCCTGAGCCATCGTTTGCGAAACTTACAGCTTCTCCCTAAGGTTCTAAAACGTAAGGCAGGAAAGTATAACCAGTTTTTAGGGTTTTGCTCTATGCTTTGGTTCCTTTGCGGCTTGTAATAAAACAAAGCAGGGTAAGTTTTTACAATAATTTTATTGGCACTCATTGTTGCACTAACCACGCCACCGTAAGGCAAGCTTCCGATCAAACTAACGGTATTGTTTGTATTGTAAGGATAAGCAAGCTTGTAAATTTTTGAAGGGTTGCCGCTTTTAGTAATGATGAAAATATTTTTTGACTCGTCAACCAGCAAAGCTTCTGCATCGTGTGAACCATCAGGATAATTGAAGTACTTACAGTGTCGGTGTTCATAGATGGTTCTGCAAATTTGTAAATCCTGTAGTTGGTATAGGCCCTGGCATTGTCTCCTGTTTCTGCTATATAAATAGTATCGTCAGCTAAACTCATATCCCCAGTCCCGGTTGGTGATTCCCTTTACATAGATCTTTTTTACAACGGTGCCGTCGTAACGAATCAAATAAATCTCGTTGGGATGACCGCTGTCCTCCTGGCGCCCCATAAATATCCCGGGTTGGTTTTGCTGTCGGCAATTCCTGACAATTCATTCACAACCGGGCTTAATTGTTTTATAACAGGCACCGAATCAAATAGTGCTTTTGGTAAAGACGGCTCACCATTTTTTTGACAACAACACAAACAAAAAGATGTTGTACTCACAAGCAGGACGAAAATGGTCTTTTCAAAAACTAATTTTATAATGAGGTGTTATAAAAATAGCTATAAATAAGAAAGATTGGCTTGCTCATATACAGTTTATTGGTAGTGGTGTGGCATAAAATTTTTTGTATCTTTTTACTGAACCTCAACACATGAAAAAATTTAAAGCCGCCTGTGCAGTATTGGTTGCAGCATTTTTTATTACCAGTTGTAAAAAAAATATCAGTGTAGAAACAACGCAGGATTTTAGTAAGACCAGTGCTTCCAAACAAGTAGCTTCCGCTATCGCACCTGCTGTTACCATAAACTTTGACAGTTTAAAAGCTACGCTGCCATCTACCGCTAACGCCAGGTTCAAAAAATCAACTGCTTTACTATTAAAGCAAAATCCTGAATTTGCTGAAGTCATAGCAAGAGCTGCACATGCTGTTGATGCTGCACCGTGTAGTACTACGCCGTTAAATGCATGGCTGGATAATCAGCTCCTTGACTGGGACAGCGAAGTCTATTACTATGCAATACTTACAGGCATGCTTAGCTTACCCACATATGATGCTCTTTATTTTGAAAATACTCCTGATAGAAGATTTTATGGTGTTAATGGTGAACACACCCACACTTATGATAAAATATTTAAGGACCTGAAAAGGTTTTGGAACATACTGCCATGAATAGGTACGGTGATGATGTCAC
>JAGIAB010000099.1 GCA_017745135.1 Flavisolibacter sp. | reverse complement strand
CATCTTCGTTTCCTCTTGTCCGTTTCCATTTGCACGTTCCAACAAATCTTTAAATCCATAATTATATCTCAGGTCCAGGGCTATTTTTTTGAAAGAATAGGCCAATCCCAAATCTGCTCCAAAATCAAAGCTTTGGTAAAAATCTGTGATATCGGTAGTGTTTCCATCAATCTCCGATTTTGCGGAAAGCAAACGGCCAATCTCTGGTCCCAGCTTAATTGAAAAATTAGGAGCTAAACGATAACCAATAAGAATAGGAAGGTTAATATAATTGAGATCTAATTTGGCATTAGCATTTTGCATAGAATCTGAACGAGTCCCCTTGATAGAATACAACAATTCAGTTTGAAGAAAAAGCACATTTGCCAACTTAACCTGCAATGCAGGTCCTGCACTCAGTCCTAATTTCATTTTAGTTTTATCAAAGCCATCCATATTCGCCAGGTTTCCTCCGGCCTTTAAACCAAAACGCACCTGGGCATAAGAAGTAGTAGCAAGAAATAATGCAGTCAGAATTATCAAAGCTTTTCTCATAAGACAAGTATTTGAGGACAAAATAGAGGTAAATCATCAATATTTCAACAGACTGAAATCCTGATTTGCACATTTCATTGGACGAATTGCTATTCTTAAGGATAAAGTGTTTTGGTCATTGCACCGAAGCTCATCATTGTCTATCTTGTACGCATAACCAATGCTTAATTACTTTGTCAAACTGAAGCTTACTGATATGAGAGTTGCCCGGACCTTTTTTATTTTATGCACCGTGTTTTTTTCTCTTCTGTGCAATGCACAGCTATTTGTGGATTTTACAATGGACAAGACAGGCGGCTGTTCTCCTGTAACTATCAACTTCACCAACTTATCAAGTGCTTCTGCTAATGCAAAATATAGCTGGGATTTTGGCAATGGTAACATGTCAATTTTAAAAAATCCTTCAGCCATTTATTTACAGGAAAAAACATACACCGTCACATTAACTGTTACTGATGGTAATCAAACAGCAACACGTTCAAAAACAATAACGGTTTATAAAAAACCGGTGGTTGATTTTTCTTCTGCCAGTGCAAAAGTCTGTTTACCGGCTGCTGCTCAATTTAATTCTACATCCACTGCAGGTGACGGATTCATTAATTCTTATCAGTGGGATTTCGGCGATGGTACAACACAACAAGGATACAGCAATCAAATGGGCCATTATTATTACAGTGAACAAATGGCTACTGTTAGCTTAACCGTGACCAATAGCTATGGCTGCCAGGCAAGTGTTACCAAACCAAATATTGTTGAAATCCTGCCAAAAATTGATCCTCAGTTCACTATTGATAAATCATTGCTGTGTTCTATTGAAGAATCCATTCAGTTAACCAATAACAGCACAGGGCCGGGCACATTAATGTATAACTGGAATTTTGGTGACGGCACTTCTTCGTCTGAAAAAAGTCCATCACACCAGTTTAATAAAAAAGGAGTGTATCCAATAAGCCTCACTGTTTCTAATACAGATGGCTGTTCGGTTACCAGTTTTTCTTCTTCGGTAAATGCAGCTTATTTCAATACGGATTTTACCAACCAGGCTTTGTGCAGGCAGATAAATTTCAACAGCAGCAGTTATTTGTATCCAAGCAACAGTTTTTGGCAATTTGGGGATGCTTCATCAACCAACTCGTTTTATAACACCAGTCATACCTATGCTACTGCAGGCAATTACAATGTAACCCTGATCAACACGTATAACAATACCTGCAACGACACTGTTACGAAAATCATCACCGTTCAAGACAGAGTCAATTTCAACAGTGATATTACAATGCCTCCTTCTGTATGCCAGGGTAGTCCGGTCAGTTTCACAGAAAAAAGTACAGTAGTGCCCGGACTTATGAGTTGGGATTTTGGTGATGGGTCTTCCTATAACACAACTTATAACTCGGTATCGCATGTGTATAATCAACCAGGCACTTATACCATGAAACTGGCGAATACATTTGGCACCTGTAGTGAAACGGTAAGCAAAACTATTGTAGTGAACCCTTTGCCAAAGCTCCAGGGCTTTGTTGTTGATTATGGAGGTGTTTGTGGTGCACCTGTCACCGTAAAATTTAAAGACACTACTGCCGGTGCAACCGCATGGCAATGGCAGATGGATTGGTACAATTCTTTTTCCACTCAGCAAAATGCCGCTTATAATTTTTCAAGCGATGGTTACCACACAGCGTATTTAACCGTATCTAACACCTATGGGTGCAGCAGCAGTACAAGTAAACCGGTAAATATTTTTCGTCCCAATGCAAATATTTATCACACATACAGCACGAGCCCAAGAGGAAATTATGATTGCGATTCCCTCACCATAAAATTTGCAGTGAATAGTAATCAAACCATCCAAAGCTATTCCTGGAATCTTGCCAATGGTGAAACTTCAACAGACGCCACACCACAAGCCAGCTATAATAAAGAAGGGATTTACAATGTAAGTTTAAAATACACAACCGAAAGTAGTTGCTCGGGAACCATATTTTATACCGTTCGTGTTTATGGAAAACCAAAAGCTGATTTTAGGTATACTGTACCATGTGGCAATTCACTAAATCTTCAGTTTGCGGATAATTCTTTTTTCTCTGATTATTGGGACTGGAGGTTTGGCGATGGAGGAACAGACTATTACTCTACTCCTGTACACTATTACAGAGATACCGGTAAATACATGGTCATGTTCATCAATAAAATTGGCCATTGTGCAGATACTACCTATAAAGAAGTTTATGCCAATGTTCTTCCCTCTTCTGTTACCATAACCAAAGCACAAACTACCTGTGATGGCACAAGAGGGGAAGTAACATTCGACCAACGTTCGCTGCGTGCAAGCGGAGGTATGTGGGATTTTGGCGATGGCATAACCATGCCTTATGATTCAGGTGCGCATGTGGTAAAGCATACCTACACAACTTCAGGAACCTACCAGGTTCGATTGACCAGTTATTATAATGGCTGTACTTTAACAAGTACGCAAACTGTTCGTGTTTTATTAAAGCAAACGCCTCTATTAACAGCAAGTCCTAGCCAGATATGCGCTAACGGCTCTGTCAATATTCAAATTTCAAACCTGCAAACCAATCCCTATGCCGGCAACGTTGAATATGGACAATACTATGTTGATAAATTGGAGTACAACGATGGCACACCGTTCACTGGTTCGGGATATGACTATTATTCGTGGAAATACACCAACTTCAGCGGCACTTTACGAAACTTCACCGCAGGCACATCGCAATTCAAGGCCATTATCCGCACCGGCAACAACACCTGTGCCGACACTTCCAATTTTGTAAATGTATTAGTGAACGGACCTAAACCTGGCTTCACCCTTCAAAGCAGCGACCTGTGTTACAAATCGGAATTTGTTTTTAGGGACACCTCTAAATCGTCAACTGCTACTGCGCTTGCCACCTGGTTTTGGGATTTTGGCGATGGCACCACACAAACCAGCAATAGTTCATCTACAGTAAAGCATGTGTATAAAAACCCCGGCAGTTATACTGTGCGACTTACCGTTACTGATGTTAGTGGCTGCAGTTCATCTTTTACAAAAACGGTGAATGCAAGAGGAGCAAAAGCATCTTTCACCGCCACCGGTTTATATGTGCCTAATGTCCCTCTAAATACCACTGTCAATTTTTATAACAGCAGTTATGGCTGGAGCAGCGGCTCTATCGATTACAAATGGATTTATGGAGATGGTGGCACTTCAACAAATTATACAGGTTCACACACGTATACGCAGGCCGGAACTTATACTGTTTACCTAATAGCAACAGATCCTGCGACTTCATGTTCCGATACAGCAAAACAAGTGATTAACGTAAAAGATTTTCAAACAGCATTTGCATTCAGCAGTTCGTTTATTGGAAGCAATTCCTGTCCACCGGTGATGCTACGCATTAATAATCTTTCTGTGGGTTACTATCGGTTGAAATGGGATTTTGGTGATGGCACATCCAGTGTTCAACCCTTCCCTACACATATTTATTACCAACCCGGTATCTATAAGATTACGTTAACTACTTACGGCTATAATGGTCTCACCGGGACTTATATCGATTCCATAGAAGTAAAACAACCATCTGCTCAAATCTCTGCTGATATATTGCAGGGTTGTACTTCACAAATGATAACCCTCCAAAGCAGTGTTACTCATAGCAACAGCCATATATGGGATTTTGGAGATGGTATTGTTGCTTCAGGAGCAACAGCTCTCTCGCACGTCTATAATTATGCAGGAGTATACAATCCAAAACTCATTGCAAAAGACAATAACGGTTGTACGGCATCAACCGAGCTTTCAGAAAAAATAATTATTGACAGCCTCAATATTGCTATAAAGGGAATCCCATCCTTGGTATGTGATTCAGCGCTGATTTACTTTACTCCTGATGTTTTCAATTTTGCAGAATCAAAAACAGGAACGCCACTTACTTACCAATGGGATTTTGGAACAGGTAATGCTGCAGATGTTTCTGATATCAAGAATCCTTCTTTCCGTTATAATGTTCCGGGAACCTATAAGGTCAGGTTCGGCGTCACTTCTCAATACGGATGTAGAAAAACAACAACTGCAGATATTGTCGTTAATGAAAGAGCACATGGCATTATTACTGCAATAAGTGAAATATGCCAGGATGGTTCTGTTCAGTTTACAGGTTCAGCTAACCCAAGCGGCAATTTGCAATGGAACTGGAATTTTGCGAATGGAAATACTTCTTCACAACAAAACCCGGCTTCTCAAATATATAGATCTGCAGGAACGTATGTGGTTTCTATGGTGGTAAATAAAAATGGTTGTTTGGATACGGCAACTCATATTTTAACTGTAAATGCAAAACCCGCTATCAATGCGTCACCCAAACAACAGGTTGTTTGTTTTGGTGATTCTATACGGTTGTCATCAGCGGGTGGTGGAACTTATTTATGGTCACCTTCTACAGGATTGAGCAATGCTGCCATTGCTAACCCTATGGCAACGCCTGTAATATCAACCAAATACAAAGTGCAGGTAACAAGCGATAAAGGCTGCGTTAATTCTGATTCGATTTCTTTAACTATTGCTCCGCGTATTAAAGTACAATTGCCGGCCAGCGCAGATCTATGTATTGGATCAAGCCTTCAATTGAACGCCAGCGGTGCGGCAAGTTATCAGTGGATTAATACCACTTCAGGACTAAGCAACACTGCAATCTCCAACCCGATACTTACTACTTCAAATACTGCAACCTACACAATCGTTGGCTCTGATAATTACAATTGCTTTAAGGATACGGTCAGCATTATGGTAACCGTTCGTAATCGTCCAACGGTTAATGCTGGTCCTGACCTAACTATTGTTGGCGGCATACCTTATCAATTAAATGCAACAGCAAGCGATGACGTGGTATCATGGTTATGGTCGCCGGGAAATAATTTAAGTTGTACCAATTGCCCAGCCCCCATCGCAACACCCAAGATGCAAACAGCCTATGTAGTAAAGGTCACCAATACCTGGGGATGCACAGCTTCCGATACCGTTTTGGTAAAACTGCAATGTGCTATCGCCAATGTTCATATACCCAATGCATTTACACCTAATAATAACGGTAAGAATGATATTTTTTATGCTAAAGGAAGCGGGGTCAATGTCATTAAGCATTTTAAAATTTATAACCGGTGGGGACAAGTGGTATTTGAAAGAAATAATATCGGAATTGATGACCGCTCCGCTGGCTGGGATGGTAAATACAAAGGACAATATGCAGAGGCCGGTACGTATGTCTACATGGCTGAAATGGAGTGTATTTCAGGAGAAGTATTTACGTTTAAAGGCACGGTTACCTTAATCAGATAAAACACTTCTGCTTTAGCAAAATCAAATCAAATTCAATCCCGGCAAGGCTTTATTTAATTAGTTATTTTATCTATTTTTAGCTCGAAGAACCATAATATCCATGAAATTTAACCGACTAAGCCTGCTTTTCGCACTTATCTTATTTTCCCCTGTTTTATTTGCACAAGATTACAGCCTTCATCTGAAAAATGGCTTCGTAAAACTGCAGCCTAATATCAGGAAGGGGCTCGTTGATTCTTTCAATATAAAAGCCGTAAGGTTTCAGCGTAAAACCTTTGCAATTCTTCAGTTTGAATCGATTCCCACAGAAGCCACTAAAAAATTGCTTTCAGCCAATGGCATTGAACTATTGGAGTATATCCCCAACAACGCCTATACCGTAAGCATTTCAGGAAACCCGTCTTCAACAATACTGGAACTGGCAAAAGCAAGATCTATTCTTCAGCCTTCGCCGGAAATGAAAATGGAATCAAGGCTTGCCTCGGGCATCATTCCACCTTCTGCCATAAAAGTTGCGGGCACCATTGATGTATGGATCAGTTTTCCTAAAACTTATTCTTCGGAAGAGGTCATCAATAATTTTAAGCAATTAAACTTCGATGTTCTTTCCATTCAATATCAATCGTACAGAATTCTTTCCTTACGTATTGCTTCTAATCGTTTAAAAGAACTGGCTGCACTGCCCTTCGTTGAATTTGTGCAAGCTGCGCCGGGAGGTGATCAGCCTCTGAATTACAACAGCCGCTCTGCCTCTGGAGCTACTGCTTTAAATGCAAGCATTGCTAATGGTGGGAAAGGATTGAATGGAGAAGGGATCACAGTTGGTATCGGTGATAATGCCGATGTTCAAACACATATTGACTTTTCAGGAAGATTGATCAACCGTGCGGCAATCGATTTTGGAAGTCACGGCTATCATACTACAGGAACCCTGACCGGTGCCGGAAATGTAAATGAGCTTTTTCGGGGCTACGCACCAAAAGCCACTATCGTAAGCCAGGTTTTCAATGGAATTATTTTAAACGCATCTACTTATGTGAACGACTATGGAATGGTGATCACCAATAATTCCTATGGCGATAATATTGACTGTGGTTACATGGGCACCTATGATCTCTACTCGCGCCTACTGGACCAGATGGCATTCGACATGCCAAGTCTCACTAACGTTTTTGCTGCCGGTAATAGCGGAGGTCTGACTTGTCCTCCTTTTCTCCCAGGTTATCATACTGTCCTGGGAGGCTACCAATCGGCAAAGAACGTAATCACTGTAGGTGCTACAACGGATACAGGTTTTATTTCAGGCTTTTCAAGCCGGGGACCTGTAAAAGATGGAAGACTGAAACCAGAGATTACAGCAATGGGACAAAGAGTCGCCTCAGCATCCGCCAACAACGGTTATTTCTATGGTCAGGGAACAAGCATGGCTGCGCCTGCGGTTGCTGGAGGATTGACTTTATTATATCAACGTTACCGGCAATTAAATGGTGGAGCCAGTCCAAAGAACGGTTTGATGAAAGCTTTGCTTTGCAATGGTGCATTAGACAAAGGAAATACGGGCCCCGACTTTCAATATGGATTTGGTTGGATGAATTTATTGAGAAGCATTGACATGCTTGAGAACAACCATTACTTTATTGCTAACAGCACGAACGGTTCTACCAATACACATGCGATCACTGTTCCGGCCAACACAGCTCAATTAAAGGTGATGTTGTATTGGAACGATCCGGCAGCTTCTCCCCTCAGCGTAAAAACCCTGGTGAACGATCTTGACCTCGAAGTAACCGATGCATCTCTAGCAACCACACTTCCTAAAATTTTAGACACTGCAAACAACAACCTTTCGAACGTTGCCGTAAGTGGTGCCGACCACATGAACAATATTGAACAAGTTGTGATCAACAATCCGGCAGCAGGGAATTATACGATCAGGGTAACTGGTAGGGCCATCACTCAAAATCCTTCTCAGGAATATTTTGTAGTGTATGATGCTATACCAGTTCAATTAAAACTCACATCTCCTGCAGGCGGCGAAGGTTTAACTCCTTCAACCAGTCAAAACGACCAGATAAAAATTGGATGGGAAGCTTACGGATATTCTTCAGGCACGGTAACCCTTGAGTTTTCTTCAGATGGAGGATCGAGTTGGAGCACCATTGCTACAGGCGTTGATATCAACCGCTTATTATATTCATGGACAGTTCCCAATGTAACTACAGATAATGCCTTGGTAAGAATTACAAAAGAAGGAACGGGTGAAAGTTCAACAAGCAATGCTTTTACTATCGTTGGCCAGCCTGTGGTTTCACTGGCGGCAGTTCAATGCGAAGGATATATCAATCTCAACTGGACAGCAGTAACAGGCGCCACCGATTATGAAGTGATGATGCTGCAAGGTGATGAAATGAAAACGGTTGCAACAACTACGGGAACGACTTATACATTTAACGGTTTGTCCAAAGACTCTGTTTATTGGGTAACGGTTCGTGCAGGAGTGAATGGGAAGCCAGGGAGAAGAGCAATTGCTATTTCGCGTCAGCCCAACACCGGTACTTGCAGTGGAAACATCTCAGATAACGATCTGAAAATCGATGCTATTCTTTCCCCTTCTTCAGGAAGAAAATTTACTTCTACACAATTGAATTCAACTACAGCAGTCAAAGTGCGGGTAAAAAATTTAGATGATGCGCCTGTTAACAATTTTGATGTAAAGTATTCTATTAACGGTGGCGCATTCGTTACAGAAAACGTAACTACAACCATTGCTGCAGGAGCAACTTATGATTACACATTTACAACAACTGCCGATCTTTCTGCCGCGGGCAACTACAATTTGGTTGTAGTAGTGAAAAATTCGACTGCTGATCCTGTTTCAGTAAATGACACCGCAACTACCCTGGTAAGACATGCAGACAATCAACCATTGAATCTAACTTCTGATTTTATTGATAATATTGAAACAGCGACTGCTGCCTCTTACGAAAAAGACACTGTCGCATTGAGCGGACTGGAACGCTATGATTTTTCAAGAACAACGATCTATGGAAGATTGAGAAGCTTTATCAACTCGGGCATTGCTCACTCAGGAACAAAAGCATTAACACTTGATGCAAACCGTTTTTATTCACCGGGCAATACCAATTATTTAACTGGCACGTTCAATCTCACCAATTATAATACGACTAGCGATGACATCCGTCTGGATTTTCAATTTAATAATCATGGCCAGTTGCCCAATGCCAGCAACAAAGTATGGATAAGAGGAAATGATGCACAAGCATGGATCGAAGCGTATGATCTTGATGACAACCAGGAGGAAGCAGGCGTTTATAGAAAATCAGCGAGCATTGAAATATCCGATCTATTAGCCGCCAACGGGCAAAGTTTTAGCAC
>JAGIAB010000098.1 GCA_017745135.1 Flavisolibacter sp. | reverse complement strand
ACGGGTTCCTGAAACGTTCCTCTTACATACGAAACCGTATTTTGCCAGTGCAGCCAATCCAAGGGATGGGGATGAAAATCCAGCAAAGCTTCAAAGCCAGCTAAACGGGCAGTGCGTTGTTCAAATTGAAATGCAGGAATGAGATCCTGGCCAACCAGCACTAAGGAATCTCCGCCCGCAGTTCCTGATAATTTTTTATAGAAAATGAAGTTGTTGATGTAATTATAAAAGGCTCCTGCATTAAACAATATGTGCTCTGAATTGATTTCAAATCCCAGGTCACCCTGCCACGAAGTTTCAGACTTTAAATTAGGATCGCCGTACTCATAACGATTGGTTCCTTCGTGTGCTCCATTGGATGCCAATTCAGGAACGCTTGGGGCCCGAAACCCCCTTGCCAGATTTAACTTCAATACAAAATTCTGCGTGGCGGCATAGCTTACTCCGGCACTTCCCGAAACATTCGAAAAGTTCTTTTGAAATGCACTGAACTTAATATTTCCTCCTTCCAAAAATTCCTTGGAATGGAGTGAGCGGTTGTCGAACCGAATGCCACCGCTGAATGTAGCCTTGTCCAAGGTTTTTTGCGAATACACAAAGGCTCCAACGTCCACCAAATTATATTCAGGTATCAGCACTTCAAGGCCCTTGTTTTGATTGTCCTGCTGCATTCCGCCAATACCAATGGATGTTGTCCACCCTTTTTTATCGTTAAAATGATAGGCAGTATTGTAGTTGAGGGTTTTCAGATCGAAATACAAACTTCTTTCTTCCGGATCATCGGCATTACCAAACTCCTGTCTTTGATTTCTTTGCCATGCAAGATTGAGTGTGATTTTTCCCGAACCTGCTTTGAAGCTGTTATCAGCAATTACTTTAAAATGCCTGATGTGTTGATAAGGAATAGCAGGTGTTGTACTATTGAAATCCCTGTCTGTGGGTTCGCCGGTTACCGCATTGGGTAATGCTTTTACAAAGCTGCCGTTACTGTTTCGCTCTCCTTCAATAATACCCAGCTTTTGATTAAAGTTGCTTACGATTAAATGGCTGAATCCCCATGCGCCGTTGTAACCCACATAACCGCCAAAATTTTTATTATTGAATTTTGAGTTCCACACCCTGTCATCGTATTTGTTTTTGTAATCAGCCGCCGCCGTAAGGTCTCCCCATGCGTTCCAGTTAAACCCACTGTGATTACCACCCATGCTTCCAAAGAAAGAACGTTGTTTGTTATTGGTATTGTAACTACTCAAAAAATTTGCTTTGACCGTATTTACCGGTACAGGGTTCGTAGTAATAATATTTACTACACCGGCAAGCGCATCGCTGCCGTAAATGAGTGAAGCAGGGCCTTTCACAATTTCCACGCGGCTCACACTGTTTTCGTCAATTTCAATTCCATGTTCGTCGCCCCATTGCTGTCCTTCCTGCCGCACTCCATCATTAATTACTACCAGTCTGTTATACCCAAGGCCCCTGATAATTGGTTTTGAAATAGCAGGCCCCGTTGTTAACTGGCTGATACCGGGCTGGCGGCTAATGGCATCAATGATATTGGTGGAGGGTGCGGCAAGCAACTCCGATTTATTGACCCTTGTCACAGGGATGGGTGCCTTGCGAACAGAAGTGGCGCTCCCCACAGCAGTAACGGTCACTGCTTCATTTTCGATTATGGATGGTGTAAGCGCAAAATTTTTGGTATTTACTCCTGATTGTACGTCAACATGTTCTACCAGTGATTTATACCCTGCATACGAAACTTCGATGAGTGTATGGCCAAAAGGAACATTCATCAATATATAATTCCCGCTGCTATCTGCAGAGGTGCCTATTTTGGACTCAGCTAAAATAACAGAAGCCCCCGGCAGCGGCGCCCCTGTTTTCACATCAATAACTTTTCCCGAAAGCTGCGTACGATTTTTTTGTTGAGCGAAGGATATACAAACTACAAGAAGGCCAAAGCCAAAAGAAAAAACTTTTTTCATAAAGAGTTAATTAAACCAGAAATAAATTCAAATCACAATTAAATGGCGGGTTCAACTAAACTGAAGGGGGGCCCCTGTTCTCTTTATGTTGTAAAAAAGATGGTAAATGAAAAGAATAAAATGCAAATTGCTTTTTTTCAAAATAAGAAATGAAAGGAAGGAGCGGTTGTTCAATCAATGGAATAAACGGAGAAGTAACAACCAGGTCATCAAAATGACAATTCATGCCTTGCTGATGCAACACGGTTGAATGGTGCGGCTGCTGGCAATCTGAAAAATCTTTATGGTCAGCTACAAGGTCGTGAAAATAAGCTTTGGGTGCTGAGCTGATGAAGAACACCAGCAGCAGGAAGATCGCTGTAAACTTTTGTATGGTTGGTTGATACCTCAAAGTCGGTAGCAAAAGTAGATGAATTTAGACCAGGAACTTAAAACCAAACCTGATCACAAATTTTGTAGCCTCGACAGGAATCGAACCTGTATCTGGAGCTTCGGAAACTCTTATACTATCCATTGTACTACGAGGCCAATTCATTGCAGATGTGCACTTATTTTATCAACCCATGTGCATTCGATGCAAAGATCTTTACGGCAATGGCGAGCAAAACTACACCAAAAAATTTCCGGACGGCAATTAATCCTGCAGGGCCAAGAGCTCTTTCAATTAATGTTAACGATTTGAGTACAACAAAAACAATTATCAGGTTAACGAGTATCGCAATCAAAACAATTGTTTGCGTATAGTTGGCTTTTAAAGAGATAATGGTTGTCAGTGTGCCTGAACCTGCAATCAGGGGAAATGCAATGGGAACTACCGTTGCTGCACGCACATCTTTTTCGCTCTTGAAAAACTCCAGGCCTAATACCATTTCCAATCCTAAAATAAAAATCACGATAGAGCCGCCAACGGCAAAGGAACGTACATCAAGCCCCAATAAATTCAACAAGGGTTCACCCGTAAATAAAAAAAGAATCATGAGGACGCCGGAGATCAGTGTTGCCTTCATTTCGTTAATTCCGCCCATTTTCGATTTCAGTGAGATCAATACGGGAACAGAACCGATAATATCAATAATGGCAAATAAAGTGAACGTTACAGTAACCAGGGCTTTGAAATCAAATTCCATCTTCCAAAATTAATCTGCCTGATCATTTACAGGAAGTAAGTCCTGGAAATAAAAACCAAAAGACGATGGCGTCTTAAGATTCTCACCCGATTTTGGTGCATCATACTCTTTATAAACAATCTCTCCCTTTATAAAAGAAATAGGCTTTAAAAAAATGGGGCCATCAAAAACAAAGGTGTGAAACTCCCCATTTTCGCCGCAGGCATCCACATTTTTCGGAAGGTCTTTTAAAAATTCCCTGTTAATAATTCTACCGACAAATTCTTTTGGCAACAAATCGGCCTTAATGCAAACAAGGATCGTTTTGAAACCAAGATCAATAAACTCCTGCATCAGTTCATTGCTATCGCGTTTCCAAATCGGAAATACAGCACTAAGGCCAATGGTTGCCAGTTGGTTTTCACGGTAAGCTTTTAAGTCTTCCAAAAAAATATCACCAAAAATGGCATGAGTGAAGTTTTCTTTTTTCAGAGCCAGAAGGTTTTCCTTCATCTGTTGCTCATATTCCTGCATGGAGGGCTTTTCCGGCAATCGTATTTTTTGAAGAGGAAGACCTATTGATTCAGCTTGTTGCTCCAATAGCTCTTCCCGAACGCCATGCATGGATATGCGTCGGTGCTTACCATTAATATTGGTTAGCAGTTTTTCAACGGAATACAACCCGCTTTTTTGTGCATGGTAAAGAGCCAGTGCACTATCCTTACCGCCACTCCAGTTGAAAAATGCTTTCATAAACTTAGAAGTTGAATCGAACACCGCCATAGGCATTAAAGCCGGCAGTGTTGTATCCGTAAATGTCGGAGTAGTCTTTATCCAAAATATTTCTGAGATCCGCAAAAATTTTCAGGTGGTTGTTCAGCAAGGCGTATTCGGCATAGAAATTTAAAAGTGCATAGTTCTTAAGTGTGATGTCTTGCTGTGCGTATGTTGGCGGTGCAAAATATACATCCTTGCGTTCGCCAACCAGGTTGAATTGAAGGTTTGCATAAAAAGCTTTTGCCACCTGGCTTCCAACAAAAAAATTGAAAGTACTTTTTGGCCGGCGCAGCAAATTAAAATAAGTAGTGTCCTTCCCGTTTTGTTTGGTCGTTACCTTGCCGGTTACATAACTATACATTGCTTTCAGTTGAAGTTTGTCAGATAATTTACTGTTGGCCTCAACTTCAACGCCATGATCTTTTTGTTTATCCTGGTTAATGTAATGAGAAGTAAATGCAATCACATCTTCAACACGTCTTTTGTAATAAACTACTCTCAGGCTGTTCTTTTCATTTTTGGCAAATACTTGCAAACCGCCTTCCAGGGTTAAAGAGGTCTCTTCTTTTAAATTTCTGTTTCCATATATCGAAAACAACTGGTAAAGGCTTGGCGTTTTATAGCCGGAAGAAAGATTACCAAACAGTTTTACAGTTTTTCCGAAGAAATATGATGGATTGAGATTAAAAGCAAAATTGCTCCCATATTCTGAATGGCGATTGAAGCGTCCACCACCTTCAATATTGAAACCATTGCGACTGTAATTCAGGGCAGCATAAGCACTCAATTGGTTTTGCTTTACACTGTCACCACTTTGTTTTGGTTTGGAAGTGCCAAAAAAACTTACCTGCGTTGCTTCATAGTCTGTATTGGAGTTTCTGAAATCTGCACCTGCAGTCAATTTTAAATCATTGAAAGGATAAACAAGAAAAGCTTCTGCAAAATGTTCATGTGCGTTATACGCCTGTTGGTTGTATGAGTAAAATCCATTTCTACTCTTAACAGAATCGTCTAAATAATTCCGCCTTGTGTTGATGAACTGGTAGCGAACATTGACTTGCCCTTTGCCAAGACTCAAAATATTTTGAACACCTGTCTGCAGATTTTTGTTCGAATTGGTAAAATCTGTTTCATCAACAAATGCATCCTGGTCTAAATCCCCTTTAAATTTTGAATAGCGAAGGAAGGGCTGTATGCGAACAACTTTGCCCGCCTGCCATCCTAAATTGACATTGATATTATTCTGCTCATAGCCATCTTTATCAAATGTGCCGGTTGAATTGGCAGGTTGTTTTGCTTCTGAAAAACCATCAGTGGTTACATGAGCATAACCAATGTTATAATCAAATCCCGATTGAGAGCCGTTTACATTCAGGCTTCCCCTGAACGTATTAAAGCTTCCATAATCGGCTACACCATTTACAGAAAACGGTTTGGCTCCCCCTTTTTTTGTAATGATATTAATGACGCCGGCAATCGCATCGCTTCCGTATAAGGTACTCTGGCTTCCTTTTAAAATTTCGATGCGTTCAATATTATCTATGGAAAGATTGCGGATATCAAAATTGCTTCCAATGCCAGAAGCATCGTAAACGGGCACACCGTCAATGGTAATCAAAGTGTAATCCACCTTAGCTCCCCGAACATAAATATTTTTCTCCTTTCCCAAATTGCTGTTGAAGCCATTGATAAAAACGCCTCCCAATTCTGTAATTACCTGTGCAAGGTCGCGACTGCCTGCATGTTCAATTTCTTGTCTTGTGATAATGGTAACCACTTTGCCTGTTTCAGTTGTTTTAATGGAATACTTGCTGGCAGTAAGCGTTACTTCGTTTAGTAATTTAGAGCTGTCCTGCGGTAGCACTTGCGCAAAAAGATGGCTGCTGATGCTGAGTGCAGCCACAACAAAAATTTTTCTCATAACGGTTTAAAATTTTTTAGTGACTGCTTCCGGAAATAAGTAAGAGAGGATAAGCCTGAAGTTTATCATCTCTGCTTTTCACCCGAAGCAAAATGTTGTGATCGTGTAACAGGCAGGTCTTCTGGCTTGGAATTTTGAGCACCTTCCCGTCCCGCCTCAGGCAGGACAGTGGTTGTTTGCTCCACAAGTAAAATGTACTTGCTTCCTTACAGCTACGGGGATAGCGCCGGACTTTCACCGGACTTCCCATTTTAATCCCGCATGTGCGGGAACCAATTACGGCCGCAAATGTAGGTATCACTATTTGATGAAGAAATTATTTTTATAGACACATGTGTGAGAAAAATCAGCATTTGTACAAATCACTTAGAAACGGCCTCAACTATTTTCAAATGTTGTGTTAATCAGTTCCGCTTTAAAATCCTTTAACAAATGAATTTTAGGAATGGCATGGTTTCGGCAAATAGTTGAGCGTAACCTAAAAACATGAGTTATGAAAAAAGAACTACCCAAATTGTACGTTATGAAAAGGATGATGATACCCGTGTTTGCAATTGCTGTTGCGATGACAGCTTGTAACACTACCCCTGACACTACTACAACACAAAAAGCAATACAACCGACTGTGGACACTGCAGGACTCGCTGAATTCCAGGCATGGAAAGCTCAGAACGAGTTGGTAAGTACACAGCAAAACGCCGCTATGGCACCCCAGACCACTACTCGTGAAGTAGTGAAATACTATCCTGTAAGCAGTGCAAGAAGAAGCTCTTCTTCTTCAAGCGGTTCCAGAACAGCTTCTACAGGAACCACTGCCAGTAAGAAAAAAGGATGGAGCAGTGCGGCGAAAGGTGCTGTAATTGGTGGTGTAGCCGGAGCAGCAGGCGGTGCCGTTATCAATAAAAAGAACCGGGCTGCAGGTGCTGTAATTGGTGGCGTAATTGGTGCTGCCGGTGGTTACGGAATCGGTCGCGGTATTGATAAAAAGAACGGACGTATTGAGTAAATAAGTATTGAATTTTAGATAGGGGCTCAGGATGGAGCCCTTTCTTTATTTCCTGCCCTTCTTTAAAAAATTCTGTGAAATGTAGCAGGTTCTGCAAAATCAGTGATTACATTTGCTCTAATGGAGTATAATACAACAAGAAATTATTTGACTATGCGTGAGTACGGCCGCCATATCCAAAAAATGGTAGAGTACATTATGACAATTGAGGACAGGGAGCATCGTCAGCAACAGGCGCAGGTAGCCATTGAGTTAATGGGTTTTTTAAATCCGCATTTAAAGAATGTGGAAGATTTTCGTCACAAACTTTGGGACCATCTTTTTTATATAAGCGATTTTAAACTGGATGTGGATAGTCCCTATCCTATTCCTCAAAAAGAAACCTACAAGGCTAAGCCTAAAGCTATTCCTTATCCAAAACGTTATCCAAGATATTCTCATTTAGGTAAGAATTTGGAATTGGTAATCAATAAAGCGTTACAGGAAGAGAACCCTGAAAAACGCCAGGGCTTTGCCAATGCCGTTGCTTATTACATGAAGCTGGCTTATAACAACTGGCATAAAGATGTAGTACATGATGATGCCATTCAAAGTGAACTTTCCAACATTACAAAAGGACAGTTGGAGTTTACCAATACACCGTATGTGAAAGCGTATCGTCCTTCGCAGGAACGCGACAGAGACCGTGGCGGTTATGGAAGACAACAGCAACGTGGAAAATTTCAGCAGCGTAGCGGAGGCGGTGGAAACGGCCGCAACGATAAGCGTGGCGGTGGAAAATTTGGGAAGAAACGGTTTTAATTACATTATATCAAATATTGAAAGGTTGCCAGGAAACTGTCAACCTTTTTCTTTTTGCCCCTAATTTGCAGCCCGAAACAATAAATCAGCACACATGACATCATTTGAAGTAATTGGCGGGAATAAACTGAAAGGCGAGATCACTCCTCAAGGTGCAAAGAACGAAGCACTGCAAGTCATCAGCGCAGTATTGTTAACCGAAGAAAAAGTTACCATCACCAATATTCCTGATATTCTTGATGTCAACAATTTAATTGAGTTGTTACAGGAGATGAATGTGAAAGTGGAACGCACTGACCGGCACACTTGCACTTTCCAGGCTGATGATGTGAACTTGAATTACCTGCGAAGTGATGATTTCAAAAACAAAAGCGGAAGACTGCGTGGTTCGGTGATGTTAGCCGGTCCTATGCTGGCACGTTTCAAAAAAGCATTTATCCCAAAACCCGGTGGTGATAAAATCGGGAGGCGACGATTGGATACTCACATCATTGGCTTTGAAAAACTGGGAGCAGAGTTCACACATTTTGCAGACGATGGATTCTTTTATTTATCGGCAGATGGTTTGAAAGGAAAATACATGTTACTGGACGAACCTTCAGTAACAGGAACTGCCAACATTGTGATGGCAGCAGTGATGGCAAAAGGCTGTACGGTTATTTACAATGCTGCCTGCGAACCTTATGTTCAGCAACTATGTAAAATGCTGAACAAGATGGGAGCAGAGATCAGCGGTATTGGAAGCAATCAATTAGTTATTGAAGGAGTTGAAAAACTTCATGGAACGGAACACCGCATCCTGCCCGACATGATCGAGATCGGTTCTTTCATTGGTCTTGCAGCAATGACGCAAAGCGAATTGACTATCAAAAACGCAAGCGTTGAATATTTAGGAATCATTCCCGATAAATTCAGGCAATTGGGAATTCAACTCGATTTTATCGGAGATGATATTCATATTCCTGCACAGGAGATTTACGAAATACAATCGTACATTGATGGAGGCGTGCCTACTATTTACGATCATCCCTGGCCTGGATTTACGCCGGATTTGTTAAGTATTGTTTTAGTGGTTGCCATACAGGCGAAAGGTTCATTATTGATTCATCAAAAGATGTTTGAGAGCCGTTTGTTTTTTGTTGATAAATTGATTGAAATGGGTGCCCAAATTATTTTGTGTGACCCACACCGTGCTGCTGTTATTGGTTTGGAAAGAAAATCAAAATTGCGTGGCATCCAAATGAGTTCCCCGGATATTCGTGCTGGTGTGGCTTTGCTAATTGCGGCATTGAGTGCTGAAGGCAAAAGCATCATTCAAAACATTGACCAGATAGACAGGGGATATCAGTACATAGATACTCGCTTGAAAGCTTTGGGGGCGGATATAAAAAGAGTATAATTCGGCTGATCGAATATTCTCTGGGGAAAAAGCAAAATCACTACTTCAGCAATTCAAAAACACTAGATGATCTGAGAAAGGTTTTTGCTGTTCTCAACGAGAATAAATTAAGAATAAGGCAATAGTTGCGATTAATCTCTAACCCAAATCACTTTTTCCTCAAGCGGTTTTCTTTTCCCGGCAGGTGAAGGCACAGCAACATATCCCAAATAAAAAAAGCCAAGCAACCTGTCATCCTCTCCCAAACCAAAGAATGGTTTTGCTTTTTCATTGTAGGTAACTCCGCCTGTTGTCC
>JAGIAB010000097.1:4888-9329 GCA_017745135.1 Flavisolibacter sp. | reverse complement strand
CTGCAATACAGGCTGACGAATAAAACTTCAACAATAAATTGATATTTGTTTTTGAAAAAAGGTTGGACTGAAGGGACTTGCAATGCGTGTACAAACAGCAAGCCTATGATCGTTATTCTTTCCTATTCAATCCACTTCGCTCCTCTCCTCACCAATTCTTCTTCCATCATCTTAAACACTTTTTCTTTCAGCATTCCAACATCTTTAATCGCCAATCCTTCAACCGAAACTGCCGGTAAAAAAAGCGAACGGCTTTTACCTGGATTCAAACAGAAAATGCTTTTGTAATGCATACGATCATAAGCATTCAATAACAAAACAGGTTTGATCGGTGTTCCCGTTTCAATGGCAATACGAAATGCTCCATCGTAAAACTCTTTTAGTGGTTGATGTGTTGTATTAAATGTTCCTTCAGGAAATACCAGCACAGAAATTCCTTTCTTTAAAATCGATTTGAGAATACGCACACTCTTTATCCGGTTTTCCGCACTGCTTCGATCTACCGTTACAATGGCATTTTTATAAATGAATCCAAAGATGGGAATCTTAGCCATCTCCACTTTTCCTAATGGACGAACAGGATGCCGGAATGTTTTTGGAATGATGGCCGAGTCTAGATAGGAAATATGATTGGCAACAAAGATGTAGGATTGATCTTTCCTTAATTCTTCAATGTAAATGTTTTTGTGAAAAATAAATACCAATGCAAACCAGATATCCGCCCAAACAATACAGGCAGAATAAACAAGATTACCGCCTTTGATTCTCCCAAACGGCAAAACAAGTAAGGACCAGATAAAAACAGGAATCATTAATGCTACAAACAAAACAAAAGCATAGATGACGTAAAGAATTTGAAGTGGTTTTAAAAGAATCTTCATCTAATTTTTGTTTTCATCTCCGGGGCAATGACAATCAAAATCTTCCTCAAGGTTATAGCAGGTCACTACTTTGGTTTCATTATCGCATTGAGCAAAGATCACACGCAATTTTTCTCCATCGCTGGTTTCGCCCTGCAAAGCAAAGGTTGGACAGGGCCTGTCCCTCCGGTTGCTTCTATTGAAATTAATGATCCCCTTTTTCATGATTTCCTTAATATCCTCCTTGCTGATCTGGCGGCATTCCATACGGCACAAGGCATGCTTCGTATAGTATAAATGCGACGGCGTTCGGTCAAAAGCTTCTTTTCTTACAGGCTCCTGCCATCGCTTGTAAATAAAAACAAACAACAGGATCAGCACAAAGATCATGGAAAGTGTGGCCCGGCTTTTTTTCATTGCAGTGCAAGTTTACTACTTGTAAAGTCACTTCCAAAATGCCGAATAGTCCCGATAGCTATCGGGATACTGAACGTACAAGAGTGTGATCATCGCCAAAGGCGAGACAGTCACAACAGAAGTTTCATAGTACCTATAGAGGTTTGGTCAATAAAAATGTTCAATACCCAATAATCAATATTCAATAATCAACGGCCAACCCCAAACTCCAAACCCCAAATTCCCCTTCGCTCCTTAACAAATTCCTAATACCCAACCCCGTTGTCTTTTACCGCTGCCCATTTTAATTACCTTTGCTGCCCATGGAAAAACAGAGATCGGTAGCGTTTCATACACTGGGTTGCAAGCTCAATTTTTCGGAGACTTCAACGCTTTCACGCCAGTTGGAAGCCGAAGGCTTTTTAAAAAAAGAGTTTGACGACACGGCCGATGTGTACGTGATCAATACCTGCTCTGTTACCGATAACGCCGATAAAGAGTGCCGGCAAATTGTTCGCCGCATTCAAAGAAAGGCGCCGGAAAGCTTAGTGGTCATTACAGGTTGCTATGCGCAGTTGAAGCCAAAAGAAATTGCAGAAATTCCTGGTGTAGACCTGGTATTAGGTGCGGCAGAAAAATTTAATCTTGGTGCTCACTTGAGAGAATTGGCCAAAGGTGACTCTGCAAAAATCAGCAGTTGCGATATTGATGATGTAAGCGGATTTAATTCTTCCTATTCTCTGAACGACCGGACCCGGACTTTTTTGAAAGTGCAGGATGGATGTGATTATACCTGTTCTTTTTGCACGATTCCGATGGCACGTGGTAAAAGCAGGAGCGACAGCATTGAAAATGTGGTTTGCAATGCAAGAACGCTGGCTGAAAATGGAGTAAAAGAAATTGTGCTGACCGGCGTGAACCTTGGTGATTTTGGAAAAGGTGACGAAGGTGCAAAAAAGAATGAAGAAAGTTTTTACCATTTGATTCAGCAACTGGATGAAGTTGACGGTATTGAACGTTACCGCATTTCTTCCATTGAACCCAATTTGCTTTCGAAAGACATTATTGAATTTGTTGCCGGAAGCAAAAAGTTCATGCCGCACTTTCATATTCCACTGCAAAGCGGCAGCAATGAAATTTTAGGATTGATGCGTCGTCGCTACAAAAGAGAGTTGTATGCTGAACGTGTGGGCTTCATCAAATCATTAATGCCACATTGCGCTATCGGCGTGGATGTGATCGTTGGTTTTCCTTCGGAAAGTGATGAGCATTTTAAAGAGACCTTTGATTTTCTTCACTCCCTGGATGTTTCTTACCTGCATGTATTTACGTACTCCGAAAGAGACGCAACAAAAGCGTTAGAAATAAAGCCTGTTGTTCCGGTTCATGTACGCCATGAAAGAAATAAATCTCTGCGCAACCTCAGCTACATGAAGATGCAATACTTTACAGGTCAGCACACAGGACAAAGCAGGAAAGTATTATTTGAAGACCATGTAAAGAATGGAATGATGGAAGGTTACACTGATAATTATATACGCATCAGTACACCCTACAGAAAAGAGTGGTCCAATCAAATAGTTGATTGGACAATTGCCTAAATTAGTGGTGTCAATGAACAAATATTTAGTTACTGTAGAATTTGAATGGAACGAGGAGGCGATGCAGATCATTCCCGAACACCGTGAATACATCAACTCTTTAATTGACCAGCAGGTGATCGAACATTATGCCGTGAGTATGGAAATTCAAACTGTATGGATCACCATCAATGGCAAGTCAAAAGCCGAAGTAAAAAAAATTCTTTCCAAATCCCCTTTCAATAAATTCTGGAAGTTCAACATTCATGAACTGATCATCTGGGACGGGCAGAATTACCGCTTGCCGGTAGTGCAGTTGAATTAAAGTCTTCAATTAATTTAATGTGGATTGGCTTATTGAAGTAGATAAGTCCTGGCAGAATCAGTACTATGATTCAGTGATTAATTTTATGAACTCAACGTTCACTGCTACTATAAATCTTCTGTTGCGACGCTCCGTTCGAGGTTCCGTAGCTACTATCATCAGCATCACACGCAGTCTTACTGATTTCAATCAATCATCAATTTGAAGTTTTTTGAATCGCAGAAACCAGGAACACAGAGAAGCAAGGAGAATGCTCTGAACCAATGAGCCTCTCAATTCTTATTCTGCTTTTCCATGATTTTATTTCCCTTTCTCTTGCGTATACCAATTCTTTCGTTCCCTACGCTTCTGTGTAAACAACTTTCCAATCATTTACTTTTCAGGTAAATCCCTTGTGGTTAGAATTATGTTTTCTTAAGCCTTCTTCAATAACATTGCCTGTATGGCCGATATAGTATTTGTTTTGTGTTGGAGAGAATAATATATAAAGGTGATAAGACATAAAAAAAGCCCTGATGAAAACCAGGGCTTGTGGGAGTTGACGGGTTCGAACCGCCGACCCTCTGCTTGTAAGGCAGATGCTCTGAACCAGCTGAGCTAAACTCCCTTCAAATGGAGTGCAAAAATAAGGGCTGAGCCTATTCGAGAAAAAATAATTTTTAAAAATCTTCTTAAATAGTTTTTGTTCGTGATCACAACCACTCAAATCCCTCTCCTTTTGGCATCCTCTCAAAAACTTCACATACTTTTTCAGGAGGAGAAGCCAGTTTCCTTCTCACCACATCCATCCACGCACCATCAACGGTAAGTACTGCACATAAGGTGCCATCCTCTTTCGCAATTTGGTGTTGAATGCTCCACCTTGAAAAATCTTTTTTGGAACGGGACAGTTGCAAATTCATTTCGATGGCATCACCCGAACGGATCTCTCTTCTAAACACACATTCTTCACGAAAAAGTATCGGGCCAAATTTTAATTCCTGCATCACATGGGAGGTCAATCCGTATTCATTTAAAAATTCAACACGCACAAAAGCTCCCCAGTCGTAATAAACAGAATGACGGATATGAAAATTTGGGTCCAGGTCAGACCAGCGAAGTTGAATGATGCGACTAAATTCAGACATGGTTACATTCGTTTTTTCAACAAAAAAAATCCAAGCGTGGCAAAACTGCAAAGAATAAAATTAATAACCCAAAGCACCGGGAATCCAAACCACCAAATTTGTCTTGACAACCCGCTATAAGCATTGCGATAGAGCTGAATTAAGGCCTGGAGC
>JAGIAB010000097.1:0-4878 GCA_017745135.1 Flavisolibacter sp. | reverse complement strand
TTATGATTCACAACCATGTTAGCTATTTTTGCGACTCAAATAAGACTTATGAAAAAATATATCGTTGCAGCTTTTTGTTCTTCAATGGTTGTCATTTCCTATGCGCAAAAAGCCCCTGTGAAAACGGCCCCAAAAACCCCGGCGAAAACAACTACAGCAAAAACCTCTACGACTGCAAAACCTGCCACGTCAACAACAATCTTAAAAACAAAGGATGACTCTTTGAGTTATGCTATTGGATTAAGCGTAGCTAATTTTTACAAACAACAGGGAATTAAACTAAATACCGCTATGGTAACAAGGGCATTGAATGATATCGTCACTCAAAAAAAACCTTTGCTAACCGATGACCAGGCTAACCTGGTGTTTATGTGCCATTCCAATCCTCAGATTTGTACCAACGTAACGGAAGGTGAAAGCTTCCTTGTAAAGAATAAAAAGAGCACCAACGTAAAAACAACAGCATCAGGACTTCAATATGAAGTGGTCACCCAGGGAACAGGAATGAAACCCGGACCAGTTGACACCGTTACAGTGAATTACAAGGGAACGCTTCTTAATGGGGAGGAGTTTGACAATTCCTATAAAAGAGGTCAGCCGATTTCTTTTCCATTGAATGGTGTGATCAGAGGATGGACGGAAGGACTTCAGTTAATGCCGGTGGGTTCCAAATATAAATTTTATATTCCTTACCAGTTAGGTTACGGCTTGAATGATATGCAGGCAATACCCGGAGGTTCTGTTCTTGTTTTTGAAGTTGAATTGCTTGATGTAAAAAAAGCGCAATAGCTCCAAAAAGTGAGAGGTGATCGCGAAGACCACCTCTCTTTGAGCTAACCGACCTTAAACTATCGCATTTTTATGTCCTTTCTGACATGTCCATTCGTTTAGTATCGTTTGGCAGGGAATAAATAACTTTAATCTGAAAGAACGGTTTTACTTTTTATGTAAGCGATGTAATAAGGAACCGGAATAGAAAAAAATCTAGCAGAAGCCACCCGCGGGTGGCTTCTGCTTTTAGTTCTGAATAATAAACTTATTCGATAAAACAGTTTGAGCAGCGGTATTTTTTACCTGAACATTATATACGCCGGGCTTTAACTGGTCAATGATAAGATTGTTGCTCACGACATTCTTAAACGTTTTTACTACACGACCGTGCGCATCATAAACCATAACATCTTTGGCTGAGGTTTCGCCGTTAAACAACAGGTTAATTTTGCCATTAGTTCCGGGGTTTGGGAACAACAAAAGTTTATCATTCGCCTCCTCCGTTCCTTTTACTATACGGGTTTCACTATAGCGGCCTTTACCATCCAAATCTACCTGCAGGATTCTGTAGTAGCTTACTGTTTTAAGCGCATTCGCATCTTTATATTCATAGCTTAATAGATCGCTGCTACTACCACCTTCCGCTCTTGAAAAAACAAAGGCTACATCTTTCCACTCGCCATTTACATTACGTTGTACGTAAAAGCCGCGGTTGTTTTGTTCAGAAGCGGTTTCCCATTTCAGAGCAACGGTTTGATTGTTACGGGAAGCGGCAAAGGATTTGAAAGTAACGGGGAGCAAGGCGCAGGAGTTTTGGATCAGCAATATATTTGAATAAGTATTGGTACCAGCGTTGGCAACAATCCAAACATCAAATTTAGAACCATTGGGTTGCGGTGAATAACCGTAAGGACCATAGGTTGTATATTGATTAGCTGACTGCGCAGGATTGTTAATGGTTTTGGTAAGAGAAGAGCCGTCACCATCGGTTAAGATCAATTGATTAGCCGCTTGCAGATCGGCAGCATCAAATATACCAAAAGGGGCTACGTCTCTGTAAGCACTAAACGTAATGGATGTTTGAGTAAGAGTACTGAACGAAACGGTAAACGTTCTGGCAGGGCTGTTGCAAAACAGGCTCGCCCGCATTGCCGGCTCATTCGCTACAAAATTGAATGCACCTCTGGTTACACATCCTCCATTAGTATTTTGATCGTTTTGGGTTGCATACACATCTGCTATGAGCCTTTTCGCCGATGCACAACTTGACAACGTTACTTTAAGACCTTTGAGCGTAAACGTTCTTGAAGTATTTGCACCGTTCCACAAAAATGATGCAGGATTAAGATAGGGCGAAGTTAACGTTCCCAATGAGGACGGATAACTGGGTTCATACGTGGGAGTAGAAGTTCCAGGATTTTTAATCACTAAAGTACCTTTCGCAGCACTAGTTGCCTCTTTAGTTGCCGGATAGGTAATTGAAGCAGGATATCCGCCATTGGGGTCTTCCCATAAATGTAGTACAGCATGTTTGTTTCCATTATTAAAATTTCCGGTAAACGTTAAGTCGAAGGTAACCTCACATGTGACAGGGTTGACATTAGTGATGGTTAAACCTGAACTGCCAAGAGTACATTGTGCATGTAAGTTTGAAAAGTATCCTATTGTGGTCAGCAGGATAGAAATAAGTAAAAACTTTTTCATAATCAAAGAGTTTAGGTAAATAATAGTTTAATAGTCGTTTCTCAATTTGTCGGTATATGATGGTCGATACATCCTGTGATTACAGGTTGTTCATGGGGATTGAACAGTGGCAATTGTGAATAGGATTAGTGGCAATAACGGTTATGACACATCAGACTTGGAATACGGGAATGCAAGGTCACTTCGGAGGATACTCGAAAATAAAGATAATGATGGTGAGGGTTGATTATGGTTTTGTGAGGAAGTTGGGTACGGTCTTGTGGTTGCGATATAGGACACAAAGGTTAAACCGATATTCTAGAAAAACAAATAACTCAGCAATATTTTTTTTAGCTCTTTTTGTTAATTTCTGTATGTGCCCATTGTAAGGCTTTTTGAAATTGTTCTTTTTCGGTAAGATTAGTATTATCTAAAAGAATGGCATCTTCTGCTTGTCGCAAAGGACTTGCTTCACGATGCGAATCGATGTAATCCCTCATTTCAAGATTGGCTTTTACTTCATCGATGGTAACGTTGGGATTTTTCTCATACAGTTCTTTAAATCTTCTTTCTACACGTACTGCATTATCGGCCGTCATAAATATTTTCAATTCAGCGTTGGGAAAAACAACTGTTCCAATATCACGGCCGTCCATTACAATTCCTTTTTTCTTTCCCATCTTTTGCTGCTGCGCTACGGCAAACTGGCGAACTTCTTTAATAGCAGCTACTTCACTTACTTTTTCAGCAACCACCAAATCACGGATCACATATTCAACATTTTCTCCGTTCAGATAAATTTCCGATTGCTGACTATGTGAATTATAAATAAACTCGAGTGATATTTCTTTCAATGCCTGTTTTACTGCCGACAGATCTGTCCAATCGATATGATTTCGCAAAAAATAAAGAGTGATGGCACGGTACATGGCGCCACTGTCAACATAAACATATCCTAAAGCCTTTGCGAGTTGCTTAGCCAGTGTGCTCTTTCCGCAGGAAGACCATCCATCGATGGTAACAATTATCTTTCTCATTTTCGCCTGCAAAAATGCCAACTTCAAAGCAATCAGCAAAAACCACTTTATTCAAACTTTCAACTGTAATTTCATTTTGCTTTTTCAATCAGCATCATAGATTCTTTTGCATTTGCCCAGCCACCGGGCTCAAATTTCTTCCCGGCCTGTTCATTGTAAGAAATAAAGAAGTGTTCAATTTCATCAAGAATATTTTTGTTGATATCTTTTAGTGATCTCACTTCTGAATAACTGGTAGAAACAACCGAGACCGCAATTAACCTGTCATTCTCTTCTGTCTTACCATCTCTTTCTGTTTGCTTTGCCTTTAATGCTCCAATAACCCTGCATTCAACAACGCAGCCAGGATAGGCCGGTTCATCCATAATAACCAATACATCTAACGGATCTCCGTCTTCACCTTTGGTATCAGGAATAAAGCCAAAGTCAAATGGGAATACCGCACCTACCGGAAGAATTTTCTTTAACCGGAATGCTTTCACTTCTTCGTCATAAGCATATTTATTGCGGCAACCTTTTGGAGTTTCAATGATAATGTCGATGGTTTCTTTCTTTTCAGGCATAATTCATAAAACAAAAAATCCCGTGCCTGCCCGGCACGAGATTTAAAATTTATTATCTCGAATTTCGAATTTATGCTTTCGATTCTTCTTCTACAGGCTTCTGCAGAGTGAAAATCAATTTCCCGTTTTCTTTATCCAAATCAGCTTGCAGGGTATCGCCGGCTTTGATATTCATATTCAGAATTTCTTCTGCAAGAGGATCTTCTAAATATTTTTGAATCGCTCTGTGTAACGGTCTTGCTCCAAACTGCTGATCATATCCTTTATCTGCAATAAAGCTCTTTGCTTCTTCTGTCAACTCCAGACTGAATCCAAGATTGGTCAAACGTTTCATTACGCCTTTCATCAGGATGTCGATGATCTGGAAGATGTGGTCTTTCGTCAGTGAGTTAAAGATCACTATATCATCAATACGGTTCAGAAATTCAGGAGAAAAAGTACGCTTCAACGCTTTTTCAATCACTGCTTTATTTGCCTCATCCTGATTTTGAACTCTTGCTTGAGTAGCAAAACCAACACCTTCACCAAAATCTTTCAATTGACGAACACCAATGTTTGATGTCATGATAATAAGTGTGTTTTTGAAGTCCACCTTTCTACCTAAACCATCGGTTAACTGGCCATCATCCAATACCTGCAACAAAATGTTGTAAATATCAGGGTGAGCTTTTTCAATTTCATCGAGAAGAATTACACTGTAAGGTTTGCGGCGAACTCTCTCTGTCAACTGACCACCTTCTTCATATCCAACATATCCCGGAGGCGCACCAATTAATCTTGACACAGTGAATTTCTCCATGTATTCACTCATATCAATCCTGATC
>JAGIAB010000096.1 GCA_017745135.1 Flavisolibacter sp. | reverse complement strand
ACAATGTTCGTAGGAACTTTCAGTAAACCCAGTCCTAATGTTTTATGAACCTCAAATGCGGCATCAAGAATTAATGTGCCAATTTCATTTTCGCTCATAATCAAAGAAGAGAGAATTTAACCGCAGCGGACGCAGCGATCGCGGCGGTGAATTTCATTTTCGATTAAGTGCTATATGAAAAATGATGATGTTGACGATACCACTCAAAAGTAGTTTCCAATCCCTGTTTGATACTTACAGAAGGGTTGTAGGCTAAAAGCTTCTTTGCTTTTGAAATATCTGCGAGGCTGTGTTTTACGTCGCCTTTTCTTTCAGGGCCATACTTAGGCGCCAGGTCGCTCCCCGCCACTTCTTTGATCATTTCAAATAACTGATTTAAGGAAGTGCGTTCTCCTATCGCTACGTTATACACTTCATTTACCGCTTCTGCATTACCCGTGAACAAAGCACATTCGTTAGCATGAACGGCATTGGCCACATAGGTGAAATCGCGGCTATGTTCCCCATCACCATTTATGGTTGGCGGTTCATTATCCAGCACTGCTTTTATGAACAAAGGAATGACGGCTGCATAAGGACCGGCAGGATTTTGTTTGGGACCGAACACATTGAAATAACGAAGTCCTATTGTTTGCAAACCGTAAACATTTGCATAGACTTTTGCATACAGCTCATTCACGTATTTTGTAACCGCGTAAGGCGAAAGCGGGTTCCCAATTTTATCTTCTACTTTCGGCAAGCCCGGATGGTCACCATAGGTAGAAGAACTGGCTGCATATACCACCCGTTTAATTCCCTTTTCTTTCGCTGCAGTAAAAATGTTTAAGGTTCCGGTGCTATTTACTTCATTGGTAGTAAGCGGATCATTAATGGAACGGGGAACAGAACCCAATGCTGCCTGGTGTGATATAAGCTCAATTCCGTCGCATGCGTTTAGACAGGCCTCATAGTCCCTGATATCGCCTTGTATAAATTCAAATTTTGAATGGGATCCGAATTCTTCAATGTTCTTTATACTGCCGGTTGCCAGATTATCGAGCACACGAACGAATTCAACCTGCGGATTTTTTAAAAGGCTTTCTACCAAATTAGAGCCTATAAAACCGGCTCCTCCTGTAACTAGTACTTTCATTACACCTTGCTCCTTTTTCGGTTTCTTTTATTCCATTTTTTAGTATCCAGCCAGCCGAACCACTTATTCAATGTACCATTCTGCGGGATTTCATCGTCAAAGTATCCGGAACCGTAACCATAACCATAACCATATCTTCCATAACCATAATAACCATAGCCCGTTCTTATTTTCACATCATTCAAAATAATGGCGATCCGGGGCAGTTTGCCCTGGGTATAAAATTCATCAATCATTCCAATTTGTTTCTTGAATGTATATCCCTGGCGAACGATGTACATAGTAGCATCTGCAAATTTGCTCAGTGTCATGGCATCACTTACCATTCCCACAGGCGCTGTATCCATAATCACCGCATCAAAATTTTCTTTAAGCCAGGAAAACAGGTGCGTGATCTTAGGATCCAGCAATAACTCAGCAGGATTGGGAGGCACCGGCCCGCAGGCGAGAACAAATAAATTGGCTATTCCTTCCACCTTCACCGGCAGGTCTTCAATTGCTGTTTTACCCAGAAGATAATTGGTAAGTCCCGGCCGCTTTGCCATATTCAAATGCATAAGAATCTTTGGTTTCCTGATGTCGAATTCGAGGACGACCGTTTTCTTTCCAGCCAGTGCCAGTACGGCGCCTATGTTCGTGCTGATAAAAGATTTACCTTCTCCGCTAAACGAAGAAGTAACCAGGATAACGGGTTTTTGAGTGTGGTTTAGTACATATTGAAGGTTTGACCGGATAATCCTGAACTGTTCCGCCACTACACTGCGGTTGTTATTGGTAACCACTAAAGCCTGTTTGCTATAAGAGTGACCAACTTCTCCCAGAATGGCAGCATTAGTAAGCCGCTCAATATCATAACGGGTAGTTACTTTATCATTCAGCAACTCCAGTACAAAAATGAATAAGGCCGGAAGCACAAGACCAATTAATACGGCAAGGATCCGAACATTTCTGCTATTCGGTTTAACAGGTGTGGAATTAGGCACAGCATCCTGCAAAACCTTAATATTGGAAATGGTGGCAGCCAGTTGTATAGCTGACTCTTCCCGCTTTTTCAGCAAGTCGTTTAAAACAGCAATTTTACTTTGCTGCTGCATTTGAATTTCCTGGAGGATTCTTTGTTTTTCGGGCATTAGTCTTAAATGCGATTGTGCGGAACCCGACAAGCGGTCAATGCCGGCAATAGTTGAACGGAGCGCAGTCTTGATATTGCCCAAATTATTCAGGATGTTTTGTTGTAGCTGATCAATGATCTCCTCCTGTTGCTTTACTGCAACGTTTTGGGCTGTTGTGATTTGGAGCAAGGCTTTCCTTTGCAGTTGAGCTTCATTGTAGGCATCGACCATCTTATTCAAAGTAGGGTCTTCAATGCCTAAAGAGGAAGGCACTTTAAGGGTTGCCGTTTTAGAAAGAAGGGCTGACTCGATTTGATATGTTTTAGTCAAAAGGTCCTGTTGTACGGCCCGGCTTTTAGTGCCTTCTTCAATCTGCCCCAAATAACTGCCTGATTGAGACTGTAAATCATAAGCACTGTTTTGCTTAATAAAATTGACATAAACATTATTGATACTGTCCACCTGCCCTGTTATAGTATCTAAACGGTCATCAATAAACGCAAGTTGGGCGGTTGTTTTTTCATTTTTGTCTTCTATGGTAGCCTTCTGATATTCTGCCATAGCTGAGTTAATTACATCAGCAGCCAGTTGAGGATTGGTGGACTCAAGCGTCAGCGTTAAAATTCCCGTATTTTGCTTGGGAGCTACAATTAATTGCGAAGCCAGCGCACTGGCTATAGACGATGAAGGCCTCCAACTAACCTTATATTCTTTACCTATAGTTCCTATAGCATTCCGTACGATCCTGAATACACCGTGTTTGTTTTTAAAAACCTGTCCAAATGTGAAAGGGCCATCCCCATCGATCCTGAAATTATTCTCATTTTCAAAACCCACCCTTATTTCAAAGCCTGCAGAATCCCTGATTTCAAAAGCTTCGATGATAAATGGGTTTGACTTATATATATTCAGCTCTTTTATATTTCCAATTGCTTCATAACTGAAATTAAGACTGAGTGCATTCACCACCCGTGTCATTAGTTTTTTAGACTTGATATATTCGATTTCGTTGAGAATATTTTTCTTGTTGTCCGACGAAAAGATCTGATCCAGTTTATCGTTACCGGCGGAGTTGCCACTTTCATTCTGTATTACCATTGTACCCGTTGACTGATAAATCAAGGTGGCATAACGCAAATACAAAAAAGCTACCAGCAAGGACAGGGCGACGGAAATAATAAACAAAGGCAAAAACCGGATGTATTTAAAAAACAGGTCTTTAAGGCTAAGACGTGATAATTCGTTTTTTGCAGCTTGTATCTGGATTTGTTCCTCCATCGAGGTAGTTTGTTATTTAATGAAGTTGAGAATAAGTGCAATGGCAGTAATTATGCTGATACCAAGACCAATCTGCTGCGCTGTTTCCTGCCTTTGCTGTTGTTGCAATCTTTTTCCGTTGGATTCAACGAAAACTACATCATTCTGTTGTAACCGGTAATAAGGTGAGGCAAACATGGTTGAAGAAGTAAGATCAACAATACCTTTTTCAATTTGCCCATTATTTTCCCTTACCACCATCACATTATTTTTCCTTCCAAAATCGGTTACATCCCCCGATAATCCAATGGCTTCTAAAATTGTTACTCTTTCGGTGGGAAGTGTAAATGTGCCGGGGGATTTTACCTCACCCAAAACTGAAATTTTAAAATTCAGGAAACGGACAATCACCGATGGTTGTGTTAATTGCCCCTGCAATTTGGTTTTGATCAGGTCTGCCAGCTCTTCCCGTGTTAAGCCTTCTACATGCAGGGGCCCCAATTGTGGATATTCAATATTTCCCTCCATATTTACCATAAAGCCCGCAGTAGCACTATTGCTACCGGCCGCTG
This sequence comes from Flavisolibacter sp., assembly GCA_017745135.1. GTDB lineage: Bacteria > Bacteroidota > Bacteroidia > Chitinophagales > Chitinophagaceae > Flavisolibacter. The sequence goes on along the minus strand of JAGIAB010000096.1, from coordinate 5,280 downwards.
TGCTGGTTTCCTGTAAATTATATGGAGCATCCGCTTCCGGCTTAATGCCATTAGCGCTGCTAAAAACCTTTATAGAAAGCAAGTCGCCTTTTTGAACTACCGGCGGTTGAAGATTCACCACCACTGAAGTATCTTTTGCATTTTCAAGATAGTTGATGTTGGTAGCCGTTTTTTGAGTAGTGCATGAAGAGACCAAAAGAATTAAAGCTGACAAACAAAGCAGGATGGATTTCATTAACGGTGGTTTGTCTTTTGAACAGTGATGAGCTTAGATTTATCAATATAAGCAATAAGCATATAACCCAAGCTATCAATACATACTTTTGCTGTTTTATTCTTTACTTCCAAAACTTTTCCTTCTTTATCCATCATGGGACCCGCCATCACTTGCACTCTGTCACCTTCAGTTATTTCCATTTTTACCACTTCCACAGTTTCATATTCATCAAGAAAACGTTTGATCGTTTGAATTTCTTTGTCCTTAATGATTGCCGGCTTGCCATTCCAATAAACAAAATTCACTACACCATTGGTCATGCGGACAGCAGTGCGATCCTCATCATTAATTTTTACAAACACGTAGGATTTAAAAAGCGGTTCTTCCACTGTTTTAATGCGGTCGCTCCATTTGCGCCGCACTTTGTTTAAAGGACAATAGGACTCGATACCTTTTTGCAAAAGCAAAGTATGTACTTTCTTTTCCCATCTTGGCTTTGTATAAACAGCATACCATTTTAACGACATAACCTACTGCTTAAACTTCCTGATGATTTAACCTCAATCCCAATTTCGCTTACCCATAGCTTCGCCACCTCAGTCACAATCCTTTTTGACTCAGACATAAGAAGCCGTGCAAATATAACTTTTGAACTGTGACTGACAAATGTCTAAAAAATACGGATTTTGAATTAGTTATTCTGATACCTTTTTTGTATAGCTTAAAGGAAATCCTTAGCCATTTGGCGGGTGAGTCCTGAACTCTTTAGTGAATCAAAGGCAAAGCAGTACATTTATTGTAAATCTTGCTTCTTGAACCAGAGATATTATTCCTTGGATGTTTTCAGAGGCGCTACCGTTTGCCTGATGATCTTGGTAAACAACCCCGGCTCCTGGTCGCATATCTATGGCCCTCTTGAACATGCTGAATGGCATGGACTTACTCCGACTGACTTAGTTTTTCCTTTCTTTTTGTTTGCCGTAGGTAATGCGCTTGCATTTGTGATGCCTCGGTTTGAAGAAAGGGGTGCAGCGTATTTCTGGAAGAAGATCATTCGCCGCACCTTGCTCATTTATGCTATTGGATTGTTTTTGAACTGGTGGCCGTTTGTTCGCTGGCAAGGTGATCATTTGGCAGGAGTGGGATGGACATGGGTAAACAGTGAGGGAAAAATCGCCGGCATAAGAGTATTGGGTGTGTTACAACGAATAGCTATCTGTTATTTCTTCGGATCGGTAATTGTTTATTATTTAAAAGTGAGAGGTGCTTTTTTAGCAGGCCTCATTTTGCTACTCCTTTATTGGTTGTTGGTATATACACTCGGCGACCCTGTTGACCCTTACAGCAAAGCGGGATTTTTTGGAAATGCTATTGATGAAAAGATTCTTACGTGGCCGCATATGTATTCAGGAGAACCCTACACCATGAATGGCGTGGTTCGTCCATTTGATCCGGAAGGTTTAATGAGCACTATTCCTGCTATTGTAAATGTGATCTTCGGCTTTTTGGTTGGCGATTACCTTAGAAAAAGAGGCAAACACATCCAGCAAATGCAGGACAATGCAGTAAAAGGATTTGAGATCTATCAAACCCTAACAGTTTTATTTGTTGCTGCAGTTGGTTTTATGGTAGCCGGCTATGTTTGGGACCTGAGTTTTCCGGTAAATAAAAGAATATGGACAAGCTCTTATGTTGTATTGACCACAGGAATGGCCATCGCCATTTTATCTACACTTGTTTATGCCATTGAAGTAAAAGGAATCCGCAACTGGCTGACCCATTTTTTTGATGTATTTGGAAAGAATGCATTGTTTGTGTTTGCTTTGAGTGCGTTTTTGCCCAGAGGGCTTCGACTCATCCGTATTCCCAATGGATTGAATGGTAAAGGTGAGCCGGTTTACTTAAGCCCCTGGAATTTTATTTATGAAAGAGGATATAAATTGATCCCCGGTGATCCAAGAATTGGTTCGCTGCTATTTGCATTGACGGTAATTGCTTTTATGTGGGCGATTTGTTACTGGCTGGATAGAAAGAAGATCTATATCAAAGTTTAAAGATCCCACAACTAAACAATTGCTCTTTGCAATCAATTACAAGAAAGCAACTATTGCCTCTTTACACTTTTGTTCTAACTAAAGACAATGGTTTTATTATTGTAAACGAAAACACGATCCTCAACAATCAATTTTAACGCCTTAGCCAATACTGCTTTTTCAATTTCTTTTCCTGCTCTCATCATATCAGCGGCAGTATACGTATGATCAACCTGTATGACTTGCTGTTCAATGATCGGCCCTTCATCAAGTTGGTTGGTAACAAAATGAGCCGTTGCTCCAATTATTTTGACGCCCCTTTTGTAGGCTTGTCTATAGGGGCTAGCCCCGACAAATGCAGGCAGAAATGAATGGTGAATATTGACAATGTGCATGGGAAAGGACTCTACAAAGGCCGGTGAAAGTATGCGCATGAATTTCGCCAGTACTATGTAATCGTAAGAATGCTTATTGATTGCTGTCTGCAACTGCAATTCAAAGTCTTCCCTGCTCTTATTTTCATGGCTAACCAGGTAGAAAGGTATTCCAAACCGGTCGCAAATATCTTTTAACACCGCATGATTGCCAATGACAGCCTGCACGCCGGCGCCCAAAGTCTTAAAATGGTTTCTTACCAGGATATCACTCAGACAATGATATTCTTTGGTAACGAGAACAATAATTTTCTTTTGTGGCTCGGTGTTTATGTTGACACGGGCATCTTCCGGAAGAATAGAACTCAGTTCACTGATCAAAATTTGGGGATCGTGATATTGCTCGCATACCACACGATTAAAAAAACAATTGGCTTCAACATCAACATATTCACGCATGGAAACAATGTTGATGCCCTTTTTGGATAATAGCCCGGAAATGGCCGCTACCAATCCAACCCGGTCGCTACATTGAATAAGAATGATCATGGACCGCAATTTTCATAATTAAAAAGATGCTATCCAAAAAAACTGTTACCTAAACCCAGGTGGCCAAAACAAATTCTCCTGGGCTAAGGCAGTGAGCATTGATCATTCTCCTACAATTTCATCTGTTTTTTTCTTCTTCCATTGCTTTGGTTGTGCACCGTCCATCTTCACGATCTTCGGATAAAATAACCCTACTGTTTCCACCAAATGCTTTTGCGCCTTCATCACTTCATGAATATCCTTGTAAGCAAAAGGTGCTTCATCCAGTCCACCACCTAATAACTTAACACCATATTTTACCAAAACTTCATTAAGCTGAGAATGAGTGATGGACTTGATCGCTGATGTTCTGCTCATCTTTCTTCCGGCACCATGCGATGCAGAATTCACAGAAGCTTCTTCGCCCAATCCTTTCACAATAAAACCCGGGGCTGTCATAGAGCCGGGAATAATTCCCAGAACATTTTTATCAGCAGGTGTTGCACCTTTTCTATGAACGATTACCTCTTTACCATCATGCATTTCCTTCCAGGCAAAATTGTGATGGTTCTCTACCATCTTCAATGGTTGCCTTCCCAATTGCTTTGCAATTTTTTAGTGGATGATGTGATGACATGCCGATGCATAATCACCTGCCAAATTCATAGCCATCCAGTATTCATGTCCTTCCTGTTCGTCTAATCTTAACCAGGCAAGATTGCTTGCCTCACCTGGCAATCTTCTTTTTTCTTTCGCAATCTTCGTGAAATGGTTGGCAATGTTGGCTCCCAATGCTCTTGAGCCGGAGTGTGACAACAATCCCAGGTACTTCCCTGCTTCGATACCCAACACTTCATCTTTCTCCGCAATTTCCACTACACCAAATTCCACAAAATGATTTCCCGAACCAGACGAACCTAATTGCTTCCAGGCTCTTCCCTGCAAACCTTTCAGCAGACCCAGTTCATCAAATTCCTTTCTGTACATCACTTCATGGTCGGCAGGTTTGTTAAACATTCCGCCACTACCAAAAAGGGTAGCTTCATTCAATTCTCTTGCGAAATAATTTTCCCTTTGTGTCAACTCTTTCGGATCAATATCAAAAACAGAAAGACACATTCTGCAACCAATGTCCACACCAACACCATAAGGTATTACTGCGTTTTCAGTTGCCAGCACACCGCCAATAGGTAAACCATAACCGGCATGCGCATCGGGCATTAAAGCACCGGCAACGGCAATTGGTAACTTGGCTGCTGTGTACATCTGATGCAAGGCACCTTGTTCAATGCCTTCGCTTCCAAAAACATTGAACTGGATCCCGTTTTGGTTCAACGAGATCTCTGCACCTTCCGGTTTGGGTTTAGGCAACAAGGCTTCTGCAATTTTTCCCAACACTCCATCCTGCGCATATTGATTGGGACTTTGCAAAATGCTGCCCAATATTTCCAATGCCTCTGCCTGGGGCAGATGTTTAAAATTCTTTTCCATGATGTTCATAGCAATCGAGATCACCGGTCCTTCAGGATAACCGATGGAACGCAATTGCTTTCCTGTTAGTTTCAACTTTGCCATAAATTATTTTTATGAACCGCTGCGAACACTGTGCACGCAGCGGTTTGATATTAATTTTCCAATACTGTTCTTTTAAAACCAATAATCTCCACTTGCTTGCTTTCAAACGTTTTATCGTTTTGATTACTGATCTCTGCAAGCGTCATTGGTTTATCAATGTTTTTTTTAAATCCCAGATGATTGCTTAGTCGTTGTGCCTTATCGACTGATAATTTACCAAACTCATACTTTGCTATTAACCTGCCCTTTCGCATCAATGCATTATCAACCAGCGTCAATGAGCTATTGAATGTGCAGATGAGTTGTACATTCAAAAAGTCAGCCAGCAAACCATCCGAAATATTCAAAAGGTTCGATACTGATGAACTTCCCGATGTTCTCCGATCCATGATAATGTTTTCTGCATCTTCTATGATCACAACTGTATTCGGATTATCAATCAGCAGATCAATAAAATCAGGATCCATTAAATTCCCTGCAACATTTGGCGAAAGAAAAAGAACTCTCTTCTTCAGTCTTCCCACCAGGTAACGCAGGTAAGTTGTCTTACCTG
>JAGIAB010000095.1 GCA_017745135.1 Flavisolibacter sp. | reverse complement strand
GGCTGTTGTTTTGAATTTTTGTTGTCATAAAATTTGTTTTAGTAATTATTGAATCATTGACAACACAAAACTACCATGGCGTAGAGGCGAGAGCCTTACGCAATTGAGGGGAAGATTTATATAATTTTTGGATTTAGAGTTGGTCGAGTGCTTTTCGTCTTTCGATGCCGATCTTTTTAAAATGAGAAGGAGTGAGGCCGGTTACTTTTTTGAATTGAGAAGATAAATGATGCACACTGCTGAAACCTGTTTGATAAGAAATTTCAGTAAGCGACAACTGATCGTACACCAGCAGCTCTTTTACTTTTTCAATGCGCTGCAGAATAAAATATTGTTCAATCGTTTTTCCTTCAATAGAAGAAAACAGATCGCTTAGATAGCTATAATCGTAAGGAATATTTTTGGTGATAAAACTCGAAAGCTTCAGGTTCTGGCTGTCCATTCCAAGGTTCAAATATTCCAGCACCGCTTGTTTAATGTCTTCAATGATCTTGTTGACCCTTTTGTCGATGAGTTCAAAACCAACCTTCTGCAGGTCCGCATCAACGGCCTTTGTTTCTTCGGCAGAAAGTTTTCTTTCCAATTCTACTTCACCTAAAGAAACGTTAGTATATGGGATGCTATTTTGGTTAAGGATATTTTCAACCGTCATAATACAACGGTTACAGACCATGTTCTTAATAAAAAGATGATTGGCTTTTGAAGACATGAAGCAAAAATAGAGAGAAAGCTTCTTGCTGTTCTATTTTGTAATTTGTCAAAAAGCCAATCATGGTAAGCAAAACGTATTCAAGGTATTTAGTCTATCATGTTCATACCTAAACCTACCCGGTTTCTGGGGTGTACTATAGCACCCATACTGCTTTCGTTTATGTGGCTCATCGTTTTATTATAGTAGTCTTTATAGAAATCATTAGTCATTAAATTAACCTGGTAGTTGTAGTTACGTCCTTTTTTTGCAGCACGATAAAGCTTACTTACAAACACGTTGGAAAAATCTGTGTTTTGGTATTTGTTCAAGTCTGAATTTTGAACCCTTTTTTCGTTGATCCAAATTCCGTACTCCTTTGGATTTTTAAAGCGTTCAAATTGCTCTTTTGTAGGAACGACTTTAGGCCTTGGAGGATAATTTTTAAAAAAGCCTATTTCCTGCTGGTATTGCTGATCAATGTTCATTTGTTTGAAAATAGATTCAAGTCGTGATCTGTCCTTACTGCTCATGCCTTGAAAGTCCTTCCAATCTGGCTTCGCAGACTTCTTGTATTTATTGACGATCTGCTGGTATTCGGTCAACAATTCCTGTGATGCACCTTGTTCGGTGTAACCTATAGACCGACTTGCAAAGTATTTTTTTAACCGTCCTAACGTATCGTTTTGTTCGGCATTTTTTTGTTGTTTTTCTGCCGAAGCTTTTTTTCCAGGCTCTTTTCCCTGGGCAACCAGCTTTGTGCCGAACAGAAAAACCAGTAAGACAGAAAGAGGCAATAACACCGTTTGTTTTAAAACCAATTTAAAAAGAGAAGTTGTTTTCGTCATCATGATCAATCTTTTTTTAGTGGTGATATAATTAAAGGAACTGGTCAGAAGAGAGTGAGAAGCACTGCTTATTTTATTCAATAACAGGTACTGATAAGAAGACGTATTGGGAAAAGTTTTCAAAACATCATCGTCGGCTAAAAACTCGTGATTAAGCCGGATGGCTTTTTTATATCCGTACAGGAAAGGATTAAACCAGGCAAAACACAATACCAACTCTGTAAACAAAATATCCAGGGAATGTTTTTGCTTAACGTGGGCAAGTTCATGCTGCAAAATTTCTTTCTCGACCTTTCCATTTTCATATTCTTCTTTATCAATAAAAATGGAATTAAGAAAACTAAAAGGAATGAGATGATTATTGCACAGAACCAGCCTTGCATTTTGGTATCGTAATTTTTCTCCTGTCCAACTTCTTTTCAGCAGGACAGATAGGTTTTTCGCAAACCTTAACAATAGCCCTGTAGCAACCATAATGTAAACAATCAAAAGAGGATCTGGTCTCCAATCTTCACCCTTTGTTGGTACAGCAACGGGACTAGTATTGTTGGTATAAGCATTACCAGAATTGTTATCAATATTCTCTGGTATCACATATACAGTTTCTGCAAAAGGCAGCACTTCCTTCTGATTCTTGATACTGATAAACGGAACAAGAAAAGAAAACCCTATGCTGAAAAGCAGGTAAAACCGGTTGAAGCGATGTGTTTTTTCCCTTTCAAACAAAAGAAAATAGGCAAGTAATAAAATGCCTGAACACAAGATCATTTTGATGAGATAGCTGATCATTTTTTCTTCTTTTTAATTTCTTCATCAATAATTTTTCGCAACTCAAGAAGTTCCGATTTGGATAGCCCGCCAATGGAGGTAAAGAAAGAAGCAAACTGCAACGCAGAATTGTCAAAATAGTTTTTGATCATTCCTTTTACATGTTTCGAGAAATAATCAGATTTTTTGATTAGCGGATAATATTGCCTTGAATTGCCAAACAGTTGATAGCCGACAAAGCCTTTGTCCTGCATTCTCTTTAGTAAAGTGGCAATTGTTGTAGCTGCCGGTTTAGGCTCTGAATAGCTTTCCATGATCTCTTTAAGGAAAACCTTTTCCTTAGCCCAAATAATTTCCATTAGCTGTTCCTCGGTCTTTGATAGTTTCATTTCTACAAATGTCTTGTTTGTTCTACAAATGTAGAAATAAAATCAAAACAGCAAAATATTTGTCCATAAAAACAATCGTTGAATTAAACGGTACTGGAATAATGAAATTTTAAAAGGCAGAGCTCAGAAACCGATCATAAACGTTTAAGTCTATATTTTCATAACCTTGCACTCTAAAACAATCATGAGATGAAAGCATTTTTAGGAATGGGATTACTCGGTTCGAACTTTGTAAAGGCCATGCTCAAAAAGGGAGAGCAGGTGCAAGTATGGAATCGTACGGCTTCAAAAGCAAAAGAACTGGAACAATATGGAGCAAAAGCATTTGATGGTGTAGCCGATGCTGTAAAGGGCGCAGACATCATTCATCTTACACTTAAAGATGATGCTTCTGTTAATGAAGTTTTACAAAATGCAGCCAGTGGTTTAAAGCCCGGAGCTATCATTGTTGATCATACCACCACTTCAAAAGAAGGCGCTATTCAAAGAACAAAGGAGTGGAAAGAAAAAGGATTTTATTACCAGCATGCACCCGTGTTCATGGGCCCTGCCAATGCACTGGAAAGTACAGGATTCATGATGGTTTCAGGTGATGAAGAACTGATCAGCAAACTGCAGTCGCACTTGTCAAAGATGACCGGCAAACTTTTGCATTTCGGTAACGAAGTGGGAAAAGCAGCCGCAATAAAACTATTAGGAAATGCTTTCCTTGTTTGTTTCACCGCCGGCATTCGTGATACGCTTGCTTTATCCAAAGCACTGGATGTTCCGGTTGCAGATGTATTTAGCCTGTTCAGTGAATGGAACCCGGCCACACAAATCGAAGCAAGAATGAAACGGATGACTTCAGGCAATTATTCCCAGCCCTCATGGGAACTGAACATGGCAAGAAAAGATACCGGCATTTTTATCGATACTGCTCAAAAAGCAGGAACAGAATTAGCCGTGATTCCTTCCGTGGCTAAGCTGATGGATGAATGGATTGAAAAAGGTTTTGGCAACAATGACTGGACTGTGATTGCAAAAGATTCGATTTAAATCAGGCCTCAATTTTTATTCTTCGGTACAATCCTGTAGTTTGAATCATTTACTGGCATTCCTCTTCCTTTCTTGACTTGAGCAGTGGTATCTGTTTTAGGAGGAGGAACTGTTACCAGTGGTGGCGGAAGATTGATTTGCATACTATCATTTCTCACCGGTTCAGCAATGCCAAGATCCTGCTGCATAGCAGAATCGTTGGTAATAACCGGTATTGAATTATCGGCACCTGTGCTGAGAGGTGTGTTTGTTCTTTTTATAGTGCTGTTATTGGGTAAGGGCGGTCCATTGTTTCGAACAGAAGGCGAAGAAACCTGTTCGGTAGTTGTTGAATTATTTTTTTGGTCTTGCTTTTTTGGTTTGTTTTTTAAAATGAAGAATGTAGTTACCAGTGCAATGATTACAACAGACAATCCCCAGCCGATGATGCCGGGCCCTGACGGAGATTGAGGAGAACTTCCTCCATCATTATCATCGGTAGGAAGATCAATATCCAACTGTGCTTTTACCCTTGCCCAAATTGCATCCTGCATATCGGGTATTGGTAAACTCTGCAGCTTTTCGCCAATCAGTTGTTCATATTTGAGTCGTTCATCCATCAATTGTAAATCGTACTAAGTTGCTGTTGTAAAAATTTCCGGGCTTCGCTCAGGTGCCACTTCGATGTGCCTTCGCTGATGTTAAGCTTCTCGGCTATTTCCCGGTGATTATAGCCTTCCACTGCATACAATACAAAAACAGCATGGGTGGCAGGAGGGAGTTTTTTTACGATCTCCATAATTTCTTCTGCACCCATCTGCTCAATCACAGAATTATTGATTTGTGGTTCAGTAACGGTTTCCAGTTCTACATTCTCACTAAATCGTGTTCGGCTTTTAATGTGGTCCAATCCTTCATTGACCACTATTTTTTTGATCCATGCATGAAGCGAGCCTTTTGTACTATCAAAAGAATGAATGCTTTTAAAAATTTTGATGAAGGCATGGCTTACAATATCGGCTGCATCCATTTCATCACGTGAATAGCGCAAAGCAATGGACATGGCAAAGCCGTAGAAGTGACGGAATAGGGCCTCCTGAGCCTTGCGCTTATTGGCAAGACTACCATCGAGCAATTCCTGTATGTTCGCTTCTACGGCTACCATTAATTTTTTGTGTCAGTATATCTCCTGCTGCTCCTTCTTTGCAAGTTGAAATTTTCTTCGTCTTCTCCATCGTTTTTATCTTTCTCTACATCCTGCATTCTTTTAAGCAAGATGGCTGAAGCGATAGAAGACAGTAAAAATTTATCCTGCGATTCAAGATCGTTATAGATCCAAATACTGTTATTCAAAATATCAATAATAGCGACGACTCCACCATCCCACTGCAACTCATAACCGGAAAGCAGTTTACCACCGAACACTTTTGTTTGCTTGCCGCTTTTGGTGGTTACATTTTCAATGCGTAAAGGACGAATGGCAATGTTTTCTTTTCCGTTGGTAGCATAACCTTCTTCCACATAAGGTTTGTCAAACAATCTTCTTGCTGTGTCTTTAGCAATGTCATATTTGTTAATCATCACCAGGGACCAGGGATCTTTTTCTTTTGCTGTTAAGGGAAGAATGGCTGCAGTAAAAGCATATTCGTATTTATTCGTTTTGGATGCACTGCCTATGTAAGGATTGTTGCTTTTGTACACCAGTTGTTTTTCAGAAAACTTTTCAGTTGCATAGATCTCTGCTATTTGGTTTCCTTCTTCCAGTGTGTACTGAAATTTATTCTTCTGGTTCAAATTGCGCTTATCCGTATCTACGTCAAACACTTTCAGCAAAGCCTCTTCAGGCGAGATCCGGAATTTGGTGTATTGAACAGAGCTTGTAAAATCCCATCCTCTTTTAATGGATGAAGTTTGATAGGGACCGAAAGAAAGTTTTTGATTGATCATCCAGCCATTCAAACCTTTTACGGCGTATTTGGTGGACTGTTTTTGAAATGCTTCCGGTATTGATAGTTTGGCCGCTGTGCAGGATGTTAGCAAAAGAGCAGCAATAAAAATTTTATACATAAAATGCAATTTTAGGAATGATCGGTGATCCGAAAAGTGATAATTGTATGAGTTGAGTATTTTAAGGTTTGAATTTTGGAGACTCTTTGGCCCGGCTCCCTTTTTAGCTTACGGCCGGGTAAAGAATGGCGTCTTTAATAGACAAATACCGTTTTAGTTGAGAAAAGATAATTGCCTGTAATTGGTGATTTAAAATGTTTCACCACTTGTGTTGGATAGCCATCAGCATCATAGGTATAGTTGAAACTATAAGGATCTGCTGTCGGGTAACTTCCATGGTATTCTTTATACTGGGTGGTCACATTGTTTTTATTGCTGTTCGATAAAAACAGGTTCGGCCAGTCCATGTGTACATAAGGATTGATGTTGACATCGTAATCATATCTTCCAAGCTCTGTGTTATTGTTTGACGTAACCGCAGAACTTTCTGTCATATTACCACCTCTAAAGCTCATGTGGTAATTCATGTCGTTGGATTGACCCGGATATGTGTAATGAATATTTACTTCCTTTCTTGCATAGTAAAAGTATTCTATGCTGGCATTGGTTTGTACGCCATTATCGTTTTGTGAAATGCCGGTCACTTTGCCGACATTATCGTAACTGAAAGAAGTTATCGTCATCACTGATCGGTCTTCTTTATTCGTACGAACGATCCTGCTTACTCTTCCGTTGCTATATTCAAAATCATCCGTCATAGCCAGGTAAGAGCTGTTGTCTTTCTTCTTTAACCAGTAATCAATCCTCGATAGTTTTCCCGCTGCTTCATAGAAATAATCCGTTTTGCTTTCAGGAACATCCGCGCCATTAACTTGTTTATACACTCGCTCTGATCTTAATTTTTTAGCGGCCTTGCTTCCTCCCAAAGTGTACACCGTTACATTATCAATATTATTCCTGTCAAGTGTCATTTCATCATTGGTTCCCCATTTTGATACCAGGAATTTGTATTTGGTTGCAGCTTTTAAAACCTGCACTTCATTCATTCCTGCGTTTAAATGACTGTAAGTGGTGGTCATTTCTCCCTTGTTATTCCATGTTGTAATGGTGAGTGCTGCAGGAATGCTGTCATAGATAACATCACCAATTTGCATGATGGCTCTCAGCTTTACTTTCATATACGGGTTAGCATCTTCCTGCCCATGATCAAAAGCACCCGAAGGATAGCCATATTGTTGTGGCGTTTCACTTGCTTGCACTTTCACTACTTCAACGGCCGTCTCATTATTGCTGTTTCTTTCAACTTTAAAGTTTAAAGCCAAAGGATGTTGCACCAGGGAGGCTTTTGCAGATCCCGTAACAGGAGTAACGAAATGCGTGTACACACTTCCATACTCCATGCGGAAAGAAGTAAGCCTGTAATTCCCTATAGGTAATTCAATACTTCCTGTTTTTACAGGGTTGGGTAAGCTAAGCGATAGGATTTTGTCTTTGGCTACTTCTTCTCCTTTTTCATTTACAATGGTTACCACTGCCCGAAGGTTGCTGGTATGATAAGGCTGGCCTGAAAGATCTGCATTGGTTATAAAATGCACCGATGCTTTTTCAACTACGGGTGGTGGAGTGCCTTCGCCGCCATTGCCCGGAGGTGGTATCTTAATGATGTCATCTTTTGAACATGCTGATAAAAGGAACAAGAGGGAAAGGATGATTCTGGTTGGTTTGGTAATCGTTCTCATTTTTTTATTTTTTTAAAAGTTTTGTTTGTTTTTTAACCGGTTTCAGAAGTAATACCCCCGGGTATGAAAAAAGCGTTGGGTAGAAAATGAGGCCTTAACAAAACTTTTAGGAATAGAAAAAAATGAGTGCTTATCGATGTTCAGAAAGAACTAACGAATTCTGAGAATAGAATCAGGAATGTATTATAGAAATTAAAGAAAGCTTGCTTACGAGATATTTTGTGCGAAGACATTAAGATCATAAAGAGGAAAGTTCTTTCAACTTCAAGGTTTTTCTCTCCGCAAGCCCTGGCGGGTCTTACTCAGCGTTCTCCTTTTCTCTGCGTGAAATCTTCCTATTCTCATTAAAATAAAAAAGGGCCAGAATAAAAATTCAGCCCCGTGTAAAATCCAATATCCTATGAAAAACCGAGGCGAAACTATATTCGGAATTTCACAATTGCAATAAGCGTTAATAATGTTTTGCGAAATGTGGATAAATAAAAATCCCGCCGGTAAGGCGGGATCAATAATGTCAGGCAGTCGTTGAACGGTAGCTTAGGTTTTCATAATTGGACGCCTGTTGTTTTCATAAGGACGATTCAAAACGGGCTTTTGTTAGGACTTGGTCCCGATAACTATCGGGATTGGTTTATATGCTTAAGAGAAAAATGAAGTTGACTGATATTGGATTTTTCGATTTTGGCTTTTTAAGGATTTGGATACTCCCGATAGCTATCGGGATTGGTTTTTCGGATCTCGGATTAAATGGTTTTTTTAGATACTGGACGATTGATTAAGTATCAATCAACTTCGGATCAAAAGTAGTTAGCCCACCTTTCTCAAACAATAGAAAAACAACCCTGTTTTTGGACTATGGTTTTTACTTAGCGGATCGTAGAGTTACGATTATATGTTATGACGGGCAATTCCTCATCCACATCGGCTTCAGCTTTACTATCTTTTTATAAACAGGGCAGCCTTCCGAATGTGCTCCTGGCAAATAACCTGTGCTCATTAAAAATTCATTGACAATTTCGCCACCGGTAAAGCGGAAATTCTTTTTGAACACTTTCACCCATTCATCCCTGGTTAGCGGGTGATGGTGATCGATCCAGTTTTTAAACGAACCGAATTCTTTTTGCAGCTCCAATACCTTCTTTGCATTATCAATAGCGGCTAAAATTTTCAAACGGTTTCTTATAATGCCCGCATCATTCAGCAGTTGCTCTATTTTCTTTTCATTGTACTTCGCAACTTTTTTGATCTCGAAATTGTCGTAAGCTTTAAAGAAATTTTCTTTTTTGTTCAAAATAGTTGTCCAGCTTAAGCCGGCCTGGTTGATTTCAAGAACCAGTCTTGCAAACAATTCATTGTCATCATGAAGTGGGAAGCCATATTCATGGTCGTGATAATTTTTATGAACGTTGTTTTTATCTAAGTTGGCGACATAGGCGCAATATGTTTTTACGGGAATATCCATAATGCAATTTAAAGCGGCAATTGGTTACGGCGATTCTTTGGCCATGTGGGGAAATGTCTTTAATAGCTTTTTGTTTTTCATGAATTTGTTCTTTTACTTTTTTTCTTGACAAAAAAAGTAACAAAAAAGTCAAGGACGGCGCAAACGCTCCCGCGTGCCCGTCCGGGCCAGCGCACATTGCAAGAGTCATTGTAATTTGGGAAGGCATTTCGATAGCCCGGTTATCATGTTATGAGTAGATTCTGCAGGCGCTAGTATTGCGCCACTTAAGCTAACTGAGTGTACATAAGTTTTGAAGGCGCAATAAGGCGCTGGGGGATTTCTTTAGATCGAAGATTAGTTGAAGAGTCATTTTGATCTTCAAACATTTCATTCATCAATTCAATTATACACTTCAATAAGGAAGCATTACTTGACTATACTGCCACCTCCTCAAATTTTAATGCCTCGCAAAGCGCCTTATTTTTCGCTAAACGAAAGCATAAGGTGACCAAAAAGCCGGCAGTG
>JAGIAB010000094.1 GCA_017745135.1 Flavisolibacter sp. | reverse complement strand
GTTAGGAACTGAGGCGAGGGCACGCATTAAGATTATGACGTCTACGAACAATGGTTTTGAAATTGCAGAAAAAGATTTGGAATTGAGAGGTCCCGGAGAAATTGAAGGAACAAGACAAAGTGGTGCGTTAAACCTTAAGCTGGCAGACATAGTCAAAGACAGGCCAATTTTAGAAGCTGCCAAAAAAACTGCTGAAGAAATTATTGAAGCCGATCCTGAGTTAGAAGCGGCAGAAAATTTGCAGCTAAAGCAATATTTAATGTCACTCCAGGGCAAAACACCATGGAGCCGAATTTCTTAACAATGCCTTGCACAACATTTTTGACGATTAATAGTTAATTTCAAAAAAGATTGAACTGCAAAAGTCACATACTCCTTCTGTTATCCTGCCTTATCGGAATCACTTCGTTTTCGCAGAATATCGAGTTTATTGAAAACAAAGGTCAATGGGATGGCCGTGTCAAGTACATGGGACAACTTTCCAATGGTGCTTTCTTTGTTGAGCAAAACGGGTACACCATAGTGCAACACAATGGTGAAGACTGGGAAAAGGTTCACAAGGCCATGCATTTTAAAGTTGTAGATGGAAAACGATTGGGAGATGTCGACATCACCGTTCGCTCTCATGCCTACAGTGTAAGTTTCATTGGCTCCAATCCAAAAGCACAGGTTGTGGCCGATAAACCTTTGTACACGTATAATAATTATATCATCGGCAATGATCCCTCCAAATGGTATTTTAATTGCGATTTATACCAGGCGGTTACTGTAAAAAATATTTATCCGAATGTTGATGTGCGGTATTATTCAGATAATGGCTCATTTAAGTATGACATCATTGTTCATCCGGGAGGCGATATTTCAAAAATTGCCATGAAATATGATGGCGCAAAGAATTTAAAACTTAAAAATAAGGACCTGGTTATTGGTACTTCTGTTGGCGAACTCAGAGAGTTATCGCCTTATACGTATCAATATAATGAGAAGGGTAAGGTTGAAGTCAATACTAAATATTATTTAACGGGTAATGTTGTTCGATTTGATATTAAGAGCTATGATCCTTCTTCAACGTTGATCATTGACCCTAATCTTATTTTCTGTTCTTTTTCCGGAAGTACTGCCGATAACTGGGGTTTTACAGCTACGTATGGTCCTGATGGTTCCCTGTATGGAGGTGGCATTGTGATGGGTACCGGGTGGCGCGTTTCCCCGGGTGCTTTTCAAACCAGTTTTGGTGGTGGAGGCAGTAGCTCTGGTGCATGCTTTACAGGGAATATTGATATTGGTATTATTAAACTTTCACCGGATGGTACCAGGCGGATTTATGCCACTTACTTAGGAGGAGACCAGCAGGATATTCCTCAAAGTCTTATTGTTGACCCACAGGGGAATTTGATTGTGGCTGGTCGAACTACTTCTACCAACTATCCTACAAAAAACGGTGGGCTGATAGGTTCTGGTGGAGGCTATGATATTGTCATTACCAAATTGAACTCCACAGGCACTCAATTGATCGGTTCCCGTGTAATCGGAGGTACGGGTAATGATGGAGCTAACATTTCTCCCTGCGGTGATATGAGAGATATCTCACTGCAGCTAAATTATGGTGACGAAGCAAGAAGTGAAGTGAACCTGGATGCTGCCGGTAATATTTATTTAGCAGCCTGCACACAATCGGTGGCTGATGCAAGTGGAAACGGTGGCTTCCCGGTGGTTGGCGGTTTTCAGTCTTCAAATGCAGGTGGGGCGAATAAACAGGATGCCGTTGTTTTAAAGTTCAATCCCGATCTGTCCACTCTTCTCTTCAGCACTTACCTTGGAGGTAGCGAGAATGACGCAGCCTATGTAATAGAAGTCAATCCAAAAGATAATAATATTTATGTAGCCGGTGGAACTGAAAGCAAAAACCTGCCTGGCTCTACTGCAGGCACAATAGGCGCATCTAACCACGGACGGGTTGATGGATTTGTTTCTATCATAAGTAACGACGGATCTGCTATATTAAAGACAACCTACATCGGAACCAATGCTGTGGACCAGATCTACGGATTGAAATTCGATTTATTGGGCTTTCCTTATGTAATGGGGCAGACCACGGGTAACTGGCCTGTTATCAATGCAGCATGGAGTACACCTAACGGAAGACAGTTTATTGCCAAGCTCCGCCCCGATCTCTCTGGATATGTTTATTCCACTGTGTTTGGAAAAGTCAATGGCGGGCAGGGTGCACCGGATATTTCTCCTGTAGCCTTTCTCGTTGACCGCTGTGAAAATGTTTATGTATCTGGTTGGGGAGGCAGGGTTGTTCAGGGTGTTAATTACTCGACCGCCGGAGTTGCCGGCTTACCCGTTACTCCCGATGCTATAAAATCTTCTCCGGATATTAGCGCACAATCAGGGCTTGGTTCAGATTTTTACTTTTTTGTTTTAAAAAAAGATGCGACCAAACAACTGTACGGAAGTTTCTTTGGACAAAATGGTGGTGATATAATCGACCATGTTGATGGCGGTACCAGCCGCTTTGATAAAAATGGGGTAATCTACCAGGCGATTTGTGCAAGCTGTGGCAACACACTTCCTTTCCCAACCACGCCGGGGGCATGGGCAACAAAAAAGCCTGCTTCTGCCAATTGCAATCTTGCCATGGTTAAGATCGATTTTGATTTGTCTGGTGTTAGATCAGGCATCCAATCATGGATCAATGGTCGCCCAAGAGATACTTCAGGTTGTGTGCCTTTAACGGTTGAATTCAGAGATACGGTTCGAAATGCCGTAAGTTATGAATGGAATTATGGTGATGGTTCTCCAACAGTGGCCACCACAACGCCAACCACAACACATACATTTAATGCTATAGGTACTTATCGCGTAATGCTGGTTGCCATCGATTCCACTACCTGCAATCTTCGTGACACTTCTTATTTACATATTAAAGTATCTGATCTGAAAGCACAACTGGATTTCAATTCGGTAAAATTAAATCCATGTGATTCTTTCAAGTACCAGTTCAATAATCTTTCGGTTGCGCCGGTTGCAAGGCCTTTTACTGCCACTTCCTTTACCTGGAATTTTGGCGACAATTCGCCCACGGTAACTACCGGTACGGGTTCTGTTTTTCACAATTATTCGGTAGCAGGGACTTATAATGTAAAGCTTATTTTGAATGATTCAGAATATTGTAATTACCCGGATACGATCATCAAACAATTGCGAATAGCAGCATTGGTTAAAGCTGATTTTACAACCCCACCCAATGGTTGTGCACCGTACAATGCACAGTTTACAAATACCTCACAGGCAGGTGCTCAATTTATTTGGGACTTTGGTGACGGCAGCCCGGTTTCTAACGCAGTAGATCCTGTACATCTTTATCAAAATCCGGGTACCTATATCGTTCGCTTAACAGCCATTGATTCTGCAACATGTAATATTATCGATTCCACCAATTTCACTATAACCGTTTTTGGTAATCCTACTGCTGATTTCACAGCTTCACCGCAACCGCCGCTTGCGAATACTCCAATTTCATTCACCAATCTTTCCAGTTCCGATGCGGTAAGATTTAAATGGGATTTTGGAGACGGCGATACATTAGTTACGACATCAAGAGCAAACGTATCGCATGAGTACAATGCAACCGGTACCTACAATGTTTGCCTGATTGCTTATAACCCGGCTAACTGTCCGGATACCGTTTGTAAGCCTGTACAGGCCTTGGTGAATCCTGCAGTGGACGTACCGACAGCATTCACCCCCGGTAAGTTTGGGCCCAATAGTACAGTTTATGTTCGTGGCTTTGGAATTGCAAAGATGAAATTCAGTATTTGGGCACGATGGGGAGAGAAGGTTTTTGAAACCAGCTCTAAAAAGTTGGGATGGGATGGTTATTATAAAGGAAAGTTGTTGCCGATGGATGTATATGCTTATACTCTAGAGGTAGAATTTACTGATGGAACCAAGACAACTAAAACAGGCGACATTACGTTAATTAGATAAGAGGAGATCATATCTTGATAAATCTTTTGAAATACAAATTGCTTGTTGTTGCCGCACTAATGCTGACGTTAGCGTCCGGTGCGCAGGATTTACACTTTGCCCAATTCTTTAATTCACCATTAACGACGAATCCGGCGAACACAGGCTTTATTCCTGATGGAGATTATCGTTTAGGAATTAATTATCGTAACCAGTGGTCGGCAATTATGACGGTGCCTTACAAAACCATGAGTGCATTCGGTGATGTTCAGTTGATGAAGGATCGTTTCGAAAACGGTTGGGTAGGTTTGGGCGGCGTGGTTTTAAAAGATGTGGCAGGAAGTGGAAATCTTTCTTCCACAAAAGTTTATGGTTCCATTGCTTATCACCAAATGCTGGGCTATTCAAGTTTGCTGAGTTTAGGGTTTAATGTAGGATATGCCAACAAACAAATCAATACTACCAATTTAAAATTCCCCGACCAGTTTGATGGTAAATTCTTCGATAATAAACTTCCTACTGCTGTAACGCTTGACCGCAACAACATTAGTTACCTGGATATGCAGGTGGGAATGAATTACGCGTATTTCCCCACAGATAAAATTTATATCAATGGCGGCTTTTCAGCTCATCACGTGAACAAGCCGCAGGAATCATTTTTCACTTCTTCTGACCTGAGTAACCGCGTTGCTGTTCGTTATATCGGTTTTTTGAATGGCAGTTTTAAATTGAACGACCTGGTAATTCTCAACCCCAATATTTATTATACCACCCAGGCTAAAGTGCAGGAAATTGTTGGCGGAATGAATGCTCATTACAATCTTTCCGGCGATGGAACCTATCAATTGATTGGTGGTTTGTATTATCGCCATAAAGAAGCGATCATTCCAATGGTTGGATTGGGCTGGAATGATTACACCTTCACATTCAGCTATGATGCTACGATGTCTTCTTTGAAGAATTACAACAATACCCGCGGTGCTTTTGAATTTTCGTTGGTAAAACAAGGTCTTATCAATCCAAGCGGAAACCGCATTACGCCTTGCCCTACATTCAGAACAAGCTATTAGCATTTGCATTTGGTTGAATTAACCGATTTTTACAGGAAATAATTATTGATGATTGCGGCTTCAAAATCATTGGCAATCGAGCATGTAGAAGCGTTCAAAAAAATTGTTGGCGGGCAACATGTTTTCGTTGATGAAGAGGTGTTGAGCCACTATGCTCACGATGAAACTGAAGATCTTCAGTTTCTTCCTGATGTTGTAATCAAGCCTGCAAGTGCGGAAGAGATCAGCGCCATTCTTAAACTATGTAATCAATACAAAATTGCGGTCACGCCACGTGGTGCCGGTACAGGTTTAAGCGGCGGAGCTTTACCGCATCTTGGCGG
Organism: Flavisolibacter sp.; assembly: GCA_017745135.1. GTDB lineage: Bacteria > Bacteroidota > Bacteroidia > Chitinophagales > Chitinophagaceae > Flavisolibacter. Next base: position 4,065 of record JAGIAB010000094.1, on the reverse strand, counting down.
AGTTTTACTGTCTATTGAGCGGTTGAATAAAATCATAAACATTGATGAAAGAAATTTACAGGTAACAACTGAATCTGGAGTGATTACTGAAGTGTTGCAGGATGCTGTAAAAGAAAGAGGATTATTTTATCCGCCTGATCCAAGCAGCAGAGGTTCGTGCATGATCGGTGGGAATATTTCTGAAAACAGTGGCGGACCAAAAGCAGTGAAATATGGAGTAGTAAAGGATTATGTAATGAATCTTGAAGTAGTACTGCCTACAGGTGAAATTATCTGGACCGGGGCCAATGTTTTAAAGAATGCCACCGGATATAATCTTACGCAGTTAATGGTTGGAAGCGAAGGAACGCTTGGCATTGTAACAAAAGCAGTGTTGAAACTGCTTCCTCATCCCAAGTATGATCTGCTCATGTTGGTTCCATTTAAAGATCCGGTAAATGCATGTGCGGCGGTCAGTGCCATCTTCATGGCAGGCTATACACCAAGTGTTTTGGAGTTTATGGAAAGAGACGCCCTGGAGTTTGTGATGCAGTATGTAGATAGTTGCATCGTTCCTTTAACAGATGAAGTGCAGGCACATTTATTAATTGAAGTAGATGGCAACGATGTTGATGTTTTGATGAAAGAAATGGAAGGTATTTCGGAAGTAGTGATGCAATTTGATTGCGGCGAGATTTTATTTGCAGACGATGCTCAGCAAAAAGCCGAATTGTGGAAGCTGCGCAGAAGGGCGGCGGAAGCGGTGAAAGCAAATTCAATTTATAAAGAAGAAGATACGGTTGTGCCGAGGGCAGAACTGCCATTGCTATTGAAAGGCGTCAAAGAAATTGAAGGGAAATACGGATTTAAATCACTTTGTTATGGTCATGCAGGCGATGGTAATTTGCATGTTAACATTCTCAAAGGTGATTTGACAGATGAACAATGGAATGGTTCTTTAAAAAAAGGTATTGTTGAAATTTTTGAACTGGTGAAAGCTTTAGGAGGCACTATCAGTGGTGAACACGGGATTGGATTGGTTCAAAAAGAATATTTGCCAATTGTATTTGATGAAACACAAATGCGGTTAATGAAGGGGATCAAAACAATATTTGATCCTAACAATATTCTGAATGCCGGAAAAATATTTGATTAATGCTTGCTGCAGCCGATCATAATTGCAACTACAACTGTGTTGACATTGCAAGAAACACAAGAAGAATGTTTAAGAGTTTTCAACACAACAATGGATCCAATTTGCCGTTAATTCTGGTACATTTTAAATCTGATTTTATGAAAAGAAGTTCTATAATTTTTTTATGCTTACTAACCTTTGGACAGATAGTATGGGCGCAGAATGAAGAAAAAGAGGAGAGAAAAGGTTTTCAAAAAGAAAACTTTTTTACCGGGGGAAGTATTTCACTTTCCTTTTTTAATGGCGCTTTTTTAGCAGGTGGCAACCCGGTGTTTGGTTATAGTTTAACACGATGGGCTGATCTCGGGCTTGTTGGTAACTACACCTATACTTCCTATCGTGATTACAGCTATTATGGCTCCGATGATAAACTTCGTCAGAGTGTTTATGGGGGAGGTTTATTTACCAGGTTGTTTCCGGTGAAGTTTCTATTTGCTCAAGCGCAGGTAGAGCATAATTGGATCCGTTCAAAATATATTCCTGCACCAAATTCAGGAGGTGTTTCGCAAGTTCAAAGTATATCAGGCAACAGTGTATTGATAGGAGGGGGATATACCACCGGCAGAGACCCGTATAATAAATCTGCTTATGGTTATCTGGCTGTTTTGTTTGATGTGGGCAACAGTGCCAGTTCGCCTTACAAGGATAATTACAATCGTACCATTCCGATCATTCGTGCAGGATTCAATGTTCCCCTGTTCCAGGGCAAAGGCAGGTAGTATTAAAGATGGTCTAATAATTCTTTAGGTTCGTTCAATACGACAAGCAATCCTTTCAGATCGTTCCATAAAAAACCTTCAGCATTTAAAAATTCTAAATGCTGAAGAAGGCGATCGTAAAATCCTGCAGTATTCAGGATAAATACTTTTTTATCGTGAATTGATAGTTGGTTCCATGTAAGCGTTTCAAACAATTCATCCAATGTTCCAAAGCCACCCGGAAGAATGACAACGCCATCGCATAACTCGTACATTTTTCTTTTACGAACATGCATGTCCTCCACCACAATTAATTCGCTGATGCCTTCATGCTCATCTTCCCAGCTAACTAAAACTTGGGGTATAACTCCTCTTACAATTCCACCTTTCCCCATTACGGTATCCGCAACAATGCCCATGATCCCTTTTCTTCCGCCACCATACACCAATTCAATTTTATGGTCAGCCATGATGGTTGCCAGTTCCAATGCATGTTGTTTGTAGATTTCGTTATTGCCGGTTTTTGATCCGCAAAAAATTGCCAACTTGTTAATCTTGTTCATGAACATTTATTTCAGCGCAAATGGAAGGTAAATTTTTCTATCTTCAAAAATTACCTTGTGAGGTATGATAATTCCAAAAATTATTACACGAATTTAGCGGCACGAATTACACGAATTCATTTGCCTGGATGTTGAGTAATTGATAATTCGTGCGATCAAAATTTAATCTATGTCAGCAGGATTGCTTCTAAGCTTCGTTATTGCCTATTTTGTTTTGTTGCTGGTGGTTGCTTACTACACTTCACGAAACTCTAATAATGAATCTTTTTTTATTGGCAACCGTAATTCCAACTGGATGCTGGTTGCTTTTGGAATGATCGGCACTTCATTAAGCGGTGTAACTTTTGTGAGTGTACCAGGTACCGTCGGCTCATCTGCTTTTGCATATTTCCAGGTAGTGATCGGGTATTTTCTTGGCTACATCATCATTGCCTATGTATTGCTGCCCCTGTATTATCGTTTGAATCTTACTTCCATTTACAATTATCTCGATCATCGCTTTGGTACCGTATCGCATAAAACCGGTGCTTTGTTTTTTATTATTTCCCGTGTGCTTGGTGCTACAGCAAGACTGTATCTTGTAATTAACGTGCTGCAGATTTTTATTCTGAAGGATATGAGCATTCCTTTTTGGGTAACCACATTTGTTATTCTGTTGATGATACTGTTGTACACTTTCGAAGGAGGTGTAAAAACAATCGTCTTTACAGATACTTTGCAAACAACATTCATGTTACTGGGATTGATCATTTGCATATTCTTTATCATGAGCAATATGGGGCATACAATAGGTTCAACATTGAAGGATTTAAATACATCAGGCCTCACAAAAATTTTTAACCAGGATGTGAACTCTCCCGGGTTCTTTCTCAAGCAACTCATCTTCGGGTGAAGTATATTTTTCAGAATATTCTTGTGCCAATGAATTAACGAGCTCCATGTTCTAAGATGGTTTTCACTTCTTTGGAAACAGGTTGTGGTTTCGATATTAAAAACAAGCCTAGGAAAGTAAGCAGGCCATTATAGATGAGCAATTCGTAACCAATTTTAAAATTACCAAACAATGCAGTAGAGACTTGCTTGATACTATCGCTCCAGGCACCGAGTTTCAATTGTTTTTGCCACCATTCAATATTGTTCACAAAATCAATTCCCAGAATAACTAATGGCGCTGCCAGACAAACATACAGCACCAGCCGATCGTTTACTTTTCGGTTGGTAAGAATTCCAAAGCCAAACAATCCCAGCAAAGGACCATAAGTAAAGCCGGCTACTTTAAGAATAATATCAATAATGGATTTATTATTCACCCATTTAAAACCCATAACCATTAAAAAGAAAACAACAGCAAAAGTGAAGTGAACGGCTAATCGCTTTCTCTTCTTTTCTTTTTCGGTGAGATCAGTTCTTTTCTTCAATCCCAAAATATCAATGCAGAATGAAGAAGTCAATGCAGTTAACGCACCATCGGCACTGGGGAAAAGAGCAGAGATCAAACCAATAATGAAAATAATGGAGATGGCCTGCGGCATGTAGTGTAAAGCAACGGTTGGGAAAAGATCATCACCCGTTGCCGTGATGTTATTGGTTTGGGCATAGAAATAAAGCACACCACCCAACAACAAGAACA
>JAGIAB010000093.1 GCA_017745135.1 Flavisolibacter sp. | reverse complement strand
GCCGCTTGTAGGTGAACAGCAGATCATAAATCCCGGCGACCGTATTGCACAATTGGTTGTACAAAAAGTAGAAAAAATAAATTGGGAACAGGTAACGGTTTTAACAGAAACCGTACGCAGCAGCGGAGGCTTTGGCTCAACAGGTAAAAACTAATTCATGACAAGATTTTTCGGCTTACTTATATTAATTGGTTTATTGGCATCATGCCGTTCCACAAAAAAAATACAAACCGCCATTACTAAAAGAGATTCTGTAGTAACAGTGACTGTGCCTCCGGATGACCCGGAGAATGATACGGTTCAGAGGATAAAGGCTGCTTTACGAAGGGTAGATTCTAACCGCATCGATTTCCGTACATTCTCTGCAAAGGTTAATGTTGATTACAGCGGAAGCGATGGAAAGAAATACGACGTGAACGCAAACATCAGGATGTATAAGGACAGTGCGATATGGATTAATGTAAATGCAGTACTTGGTATTGATGTAATGCGTTTGCTGATCACAAAAAATTCGGTGGAGCTAATTGATAGGTTGAATAAAACGTATACATCAAGGACTGTTGACTATTTAAAGGAGGTGACTTCTCTGCCCCTGAATCTTTACAATTTGCAGGATCTTATTATCGGCAACCCTGTTTTTATTGATTCGAATATCGTTTCTTATTCTGTTTCTAATAGTCAAATTGCGTTACTTAGTGTAGGACAATTGTTTAAAAACCTCCTTACTTTAAATGAGGGGGATAAAACTTTATTGCATAGTAAGCTTGACGATACTGATCCGGCCAGGAACAGGACGGCTGATCTTACTTATTCGGACTATGATTCAAAAAGAGGTGTCCCGTTTTCAACCAAACGCCGGATTGTTGTAACGGAAAAAAAACGTCTTGATATTAGACTTGAATTTAAACAATACGATTTCAACCAGGAAGTAAGCTTTCCTTTCTCTATACCCAAAAATTATGAACGTAATTAAAATTTATTTCCAATTGGTGCGTTAGTAACCTTTACCTAAAAAATCCTGACATGAAAAAACTACTGATCATCATCACCTGCTTTTTGACTGTTCTTTCGGGTTTTGGACAGCTTGCCAATGAAAAAGCAAAGCTTGAAAAAGAACGCCAGGACATTCAGGATGAGATACGAGAGATCCAGTCGAATTACAATAAGGTTACGGGATTGAAAAAAGAGTCGCTTGCCAAACTGGCAATCCTCCAACATAAGCTTCAGTTACAGGATAGATTAATCGGTAATATCAATAAAGAAATTCGGAGCATTGATGATGAGATCTATTTAGGTAATGTAGAAATTTATCGTTTGCAGGTCCAACTCGATACGTTGAAGGTCCAATACGCAAGAAGCGTTGTATATGCCTATAAGAATAACACCAGCTACGATTTCCTGAATTTTATCTTCTCGGCTAATAGTTTTAACGATGCATTGAACCGGATTTCTTATTTGAAATCGTACCGTGCCTACCGGCAGGAACAGGTGACAGCCATACAAGACCGGCAAAAATTAATAGCAGATAAAAAGCAACAATTGCTTGCCAAACAGGCGCAGAAAAAATCGGTTTTGCAAGATCAGCAGGTTCAATTGAATGAATTGGCCAGCCAGAAGAAGGAAAAAGATGCAGTTGTATCCAAATTGAAATCGCAGGAAAAACAATTGTCAAAAGAAATCGCAGCAAAGAAAAAAAGAGATAAACAATTACAGGGACAAATTACTGCTATCATTCGTCGTATTATAGAAGCAGAACGCAAAGAGTCTCTTGCAAAAAATAATACGACAACTACCACAACAACTAATTCTACCAACACAAATACCAGTACCAAGAACACCACTGCCAAAAAGGAATATTTTAATTTGAATGAAGGGCAAAAAAATCTTGCTGCAAGTTTTGAAAAGAATAAAGGTGGGCTTCCCTGGCCGGTTGATAATGGTGTGGTAACAATACCTTTTGGCTCGAGTGTGGTGGGCGGACTTTCCATTGATAATCCCGGTATTACAATTTCAACTCCATCATCAGGCGGTGCAGTAAAAGCCGTATTCAATGGAGAAGTAAGTGCTGTATCAAACCTCGGTGATGGAATGATGGTGATGATTCGCCACGGTAAATATTTTACCATCTACAGTAATCTTACTTCGGCTACTGTTTCAAAAGGAAGCACGGTTAGCACCGGGCAGGTCATCGGAAGAACAGGTGAAGCCGATGATGGCAGCGGAGGCCAGTTGGATTTTATGCTGATGGTTGAGAACAAGAATGTAAACCCTTCGCCCTGGCTGCGCCGCTAATGAACCAGCTCTTTGCTTAGAACTTCATCATACAATTGTTCATAAAGCGGTACAATGTTGTGAATGTCGAAACGCTTCGCATGTTGTGCCGCATTTTTTTTGAATTCATTCAACCGTTCATCAAATTGCAAAATATCAATTGCCTGATGGCTCATGGTTTGTACATCCCCGATATTGCCCATGTAACCTGTTACGCCTTGCACCATAATTTCGGGCAAACCACCTGCATTGGTTGAAACAACAGGTACACCTGCAGCCATCGCTTCAAGTGCAGCTAGTCCGAAGCTCTCATATTGCGACGTCAAAAGAAACAGGTCTGCAATGGCTAAAATATCTTCCATCTGTTCCTGCTTACCCACAAAGTGAACATCATCACAGGTATTCAACTTGCGGCAAAGTTCTTCTGCAACGCCTCTTTCGGGGCCATCACCCACAAATAAAAGTTTGCTCGGTATCTGCTGATTTACTTCATGGAAAATTTGTACTACGTCTTCTACGCGTTTTACTTTTCGAAAATTGGAAGCATGCAGTAAAACCCTTTCGCCATTTGGTGCAATCAGTTTTTTAAATGCATCAATTGGTTTTCGGCTGAAACGTTCAACATCCACAAAATTGTGAATGACCTCAATGGGTTTTTGTATTTTGAACGTATTGAAAGTTTCATCTCTCAGGTTTTGAGAAACGGCTGTAATGGCATCGCTTTGATTGATAGAAAATGCTACAACTGGAGCGTAAGTTTTATCTCTTCCAACTAATGTAATATCGGTGCCATGCAAGGTGGTGATAACCGGAATGTAAATGCCTTCCTGTTCCAATATTTTTTTTGCCATATAAGCAGCCGAAGCATGCGGAATAGCATAGTGCACATGAAGCAATTGAAGATGATTGTTCTTAATAACATCAACCAGTGTGCTTGACAATGCTGTTTCGTAAGGTGGATAATCAAATAAAGGATACGTAGCTACTTGAACTTCGTGATAAAAAATATTGGGAATAAAACCATTTAACCGTACAGGTTGCTGGTAGGTAATGAAATGTACATGATGTCCTTTTTGTGCTAAAGCTTTTCCTAATTCAGTCGCCAACACGCCACTTCCGCCAAAGGTTGGATAACAGACAATGCCAATCTTCATACTTCAAAAAATTCAGTCAACTAAGGTAAGTACAAAAAAGAGACTGCTTTGTTTATGTACGTTAAATAATTGCTTTTGCAAGCTTGTTTCATTTTCATTTCAGCGCAAGAGGAATTTGGTATCTGTAATCATTCTGCTGTGTTAGTGCTGTAACGAATGCATAAAAATGAAGATTCCATTTCATACCCCAAATAGCATTTGTACAGAACAATAATTAATTTCCGGAATACAGTAAGAAGATAGCTGGTCGTTTATGCAATTGCGGCATAGTTGTTTTCCATTGCTGCACCGTTTTTGTTTGGATCATTTCGGTTGGTGCAGTAAGATCAACTGCAACACAGATTTTTGTTTGGGGGTGAAGCGTTTTAGTAAGTGCCTCCAATAACTGATTATTGCGATAAGGGGTTTCAATAAAAATTTGCGTGCAGTTTTTTTGCCTTGATTCAGATTCTAAATGCCGGATTGCTTTTGTTCGCTCAGCAATATCAATAGGCAGATAACCGACGAATTGAAATTGTTGTCCATTCATTCCGCTAGCCATTAGTGCAAGCAAAATAGAGTTGGGGCCCACCAAGGGTTTTACAGAAACATTCATTTCCTGGGCAATGGCAATCAATTGTTGCCCAGGGTCGGCAACACCGGGACAACCGGCTTCGCTGATGATGCCAATGTTTTTTTCTTCTTTGATCTTTTGTTTGAATGCAGCAACAGTTTCCGCACTTATTTCCTTCATGTTGTACCATTCATAATCATCGATGACTATTTCTTTCGATAATAGTTTTAAGTAACGTCGTGCAGTCCGTTCATTTTCTACAAAAAATACAGAGCAATTTTTTACTGTGTCTAAAATATAGGATGGCAAACATTCGGTTTGATCTTCAGCTAAAACAGTAGGAATTAAATAAACGGTTGCAGGCATCAGTGTTAATTAGAGTTTGCAATTTACAGTTAGCAGTCGGCAACTAACAAAATTGAAATGCTACCCTTCTCTACTCTTTCTAATAATAACCGAGAATAAAGCATCTCAAATTCACGATTGACGATTCACGATTCATGGCTTCTTTACCTGATGTAAGCTCAGTGTTGCTGCTATTACAGCATAAGCAGGTGCAATGATCCAGCCAACTAAAATCAACCCGTGCATCAAATAAAATATGAGGCCATTGCCAATAGCTAAGCCGCGATGCCTCCCGATAAAATCAATAGAAGCAGAGGGAGACAAACGATTGCGTTCGCAACTGTAATCCATCATGGAAAACCCGTAGTAGTAGCATTCAATGAATAATGCAATCAGTGGAGTTATCCATCCAACCAATGGAATAAACGATAAAAGAAAAAGAGCAAATAAATAAACAGCCTGCCATATACTGTTTCGAAGAGCCAGTTTACTTCCCCGCCAGGCATCTTTCATTAACTGGGAAAAGCTGAACGGGAAATCTTTTCCTTCAATAATGCTTGCTGTTTTTTCACTCAGGTAAGCAAACACCGGGGAACCAATGATGAGGAATAAATACTTGAATAATGAAAAATAAAAAAACGTAAGTACCAATCGCAGCATAATGCCAATCATCACAAATAAAAAGCTCAGGAATTCATTGCGCTGTTTTTGAAGCCAGGGGATCAGGCCGGTCTGTTCACTAAGCCAGGTTACAGCATTGCCTGTAGAGATCCAGAAATAATAAATGCCTGCCACAAAAAGGATCATGTAAATAATTCCCGGGATCAGTATCCACTTCCACAACCGGTGCCTTCTGACGAAGTTGTGTGCGTCAATATAGGACTGGATGGCTATGATGATTTCTTTTAGCAAGTATTAGATTTGATGGTAAATATAACGTGAATCGTGGGAGAAAAGGCAGCAGGGCAAGGAAGCAACCAGTGAAAAAATTTATATTATTAAACATGCAAAAGCTACCTCTATCGTTTTATTTGAGAAATGATGTATTGAAAATTGCAAGAGAGTTACTGGGAAAAGTTTTAGTGACCAACTGGAACAATGAATTTACTTCAGGAAGGATTGTAGAAACAGAGGCGTATGTAGGTGAAACCGATAAAGCTTCGCATGCATCCAAAGGAAGAACTGCAAGAACAGAAGTGATGTTCAACGAAGGTGGAAGAGCGTATGTGTATTTATGTTACGGTGTTCACCAAATGTTTAACATTGTTACGAATAAGCAAGGAATACCTGATGCTGTTTTAATAAGAGCCGTTGAGCCAATTGATGGAATTGAGAATATGCTCAGAAGGACAGGCAAGAAAAAGTTGGATGAAACATTGACAAGAGGTCCTGGAAATGTTGGGAAAGCGTTTGGGTTTCATACTTTGCAATGCGGGCTGTTGCTGAACAGCGATGAATTGTTTATTGCTGATGATGGATTTAAAATTCCTAAATCAATGATGACAACTTCACCGCGGATTGGAGTTGATTATGCGGGAAAACATGCAGAGTTGCATTACAGGTTTTTTGTAAAAGGTAGTAAGTATGTAAGCGGTAAGGTGAAGTGAGCACCTTAAGCAAGGTCTGTTGCTGAAGAAATTGAAAGAATCTTTTTAGACTAAATCACCCCTTAGAAGAATAGAAAAATAAAAAAGGCCTGCCCTAAAAAGAGCTGGCCGTTGCTAACCTATGAAAAACACCAGATTCAAATATAGTTGAAAAACAACTTTATTGCAATAACCCGGTTTTTTTGTTAGCACGGCCCTCCTGCTGGCGGTTTTGTAAACGATCATTTCTTTCCTGGATCGCTTTCTCTACAAAGTCGCGTTCGTGTTGGAAAACGGCGTTGCTGCGTTTTTCTCCAATAATAGGTTTGAATTGATCGCGGTAGCGAATACGCAGGTCAACTATTTTTTGCTGAAGAATTAATTTATCTCCCTTGAATTGTTGCTTGGTATTTCTCATATCCTTTAAATAGTCAAGGAACACCGGCTGAAATTTTTGCGCTTCAGCCTTAGACAAACCAAGCCTGTCCTGGATGAATTCAATCATTTTATCACGGAGCTTTCCACCCGGATCATCATCCTCCTGGGCAAAGGATACACTACTCAGTGAGAAAGTAAAAAGCAATATGTAGAAAATCTTTTTCATAGTCAGATCTAATTGATATCTATCTCATCATCAGTTGGCATCTGGTCTAAAAAATCATTTAATTCTTTATCAGAAACGTCGACAAATATCTTTGCTGCTTTTAGACTATTTTTAACTGTTACCTGCGATTTATCGTCAGTTACAGCAGTAGCATTAATGAAATCATTCAGTTCCTTCGTGCTTGCTTTCTTTACTGCCATTGCCGGATCGCTTGTTACAGAGCTGCCACCACGGTTATTGAAATAAAAAATGCCTGAAGCCACCATAATACCTGCCACGGCAGCTGCAACGGCCAATCGCATCCATCTTTTCCTTCCCATCGGTACCACTTTGGTGGCTTGATGACCGGAAACCTTTTCAAGAACCTGTTCAGGAACATTGGCAAAATAACCTGCAGGCACTTCATACGGCATCTCCTTATCAATAAAAGATAATACCAGTGATTCTTCGCTTTCAGAAGTAAAGGCCTTTAAGCCTTCAATATTCGATTGAAAAAAGTCTTCAGGAACGGCATACGGCATTTTTTTAGGAATGCCGGCAAGGAAAGGTGATAACTGAACCAGCTCTTCCATAGCAGAAACAGGTGTTTCACCTTTGATTTTTGCCAAAACAGAAGCGGCCAACCCCTCAAAATAACCTTCGGGTACAGAATAAGGGTTATTGGAGTTGGAGTTTAATCCACTGTTCAGCTCATTCAATTCATCCTGTATGTTACTTCTGGAATTCATTTTCAGGCCTTAGGACAGGTTTTGGCTTTCAAAGTTTAATGATTTTTGATGTAATCTTCTATTTTTTTTACCGCATGATGATAGCTGGCTTTTAATGCACCTTCACTGGTTTCCAGCACCCGGCTCATTTCCTCGTAGGGTATTTCATCATAATATCTGAGGCTAAAAACGAGCCGCTGTTTTTCAGGAAGTTGTTGGATGGCTAACTGTAATTTCCATTCAAGCTTGTTGGGATCAAAATGTTTATCAGCCTTAATTTTATTGCTCAAGCCGGTTTCTACATCGCTCAGGCTGATTGCTGTTCTCTTCTTTTGTTGTTCTAAAAAGGTAAGGCTTTCATTGGTGGCGATCCGGTACAACCAGGTATATAATTGCGAATCTTCCCTGAAATTTCCCAACCCGTTCCAAACCCGTATAAAAACATTTTGTAAAACATCGTTGGCATCGTCATGGTCAATAACCATCCGGCGAATGTGCCAGTAAAGTTTTTCCTGGTATTTTTTGATGATGGCAGTAAAGGCGGATTCCTTTGTTTGAGGCTGCCTGAACTGTATTAATAATTCTGCGTCTGATCTGTCTGTCAAAGCCATTAATTCGAGTTTAATTCCGGATAGATGGATTCGTTTGAGTAAAGATAATTTTTTGAAAACAAAAAGAACAATGCTGCCTTTGAGAATTAATTTTTGTTAGCCAGTTGCCCGCAGGCGGCATCAATATCTTTTCCCCTGCTCCGGCGAAGACGGGCATTTACCTTGTTTTTACCAAGATAAGCCATGAAGGATTCTACCTTTTTTTCGTCAGGTTTTTCAAATTTGGCAGCATCAATAGGATTGTATTCAATTAAATTAATTAAATCAACAGGAACCTGCCGATACAGTTTTATCAGTTCATCAGCATCTTTTAAAGAATCATTGAAATCTTTAAAAAGAATGTATTCAAAAGTGATTTCGTTTTTTGTTTGCTTGTAAAAATGATTCAGTGCTTCAACCAACGATTTGATGTTATTGGAGTCGTTGATAGGCATGATTTCGTGCCGCTTCTGATCATTGGCAGCATGAAGTGATAAGGCTAGTTTGAATTTCACTTTATCATCACCTAATTGTTTGATCTGTTTGGAAACGCCAGCAGTAGATACCGTAATACGCCTTGGACTCATTGCCAATCCATCCGGAGAAGTAATTCTTTCAATAGCTTTCAAAACATTTTTATAGTTGAGCAAAGGTTCGCCCATTCCCATAAAAACAATGTTTGTCAGCTTTTTATCGTAGACTCTTTGGCATTGCTGGTTAATCAGCACCACTTCGTCGTAGATCTCATCAAAATCCAGATTTCTTTTTCTTTCGATATACCCTGTAGCACAAAACCGGCAACTCAATGAGCAACCAATTTGTGAAGAAACACAGGCTGTAAAGCGGTCTTCTGTAGGAATTAAAACACCTTCGCACAAATGGCCTTCATGGGTTTTAAACCTCGATTTGATAGTTCCATCGGCACTGTACTGTGTGGCATCAATCGTTAAGGCAGGTAAAGAAAAATTTTCACCGAGTTTCTGACGTAATTCCTTGCTCAGGTTGGTCATATCGGCAAAGGAATGGGCATGTTTTTGCCAAAGCCATTCCCAAACCTGCTTTGTACGGAATTTCTTTTCACCTATGGATTCAAAAAATTGCTCCAACTCCTGCAGGTTTAGCTGCCTGATATTTTTTACTCCCTTTGCTTTTATTGTTGCAGTCTCAGCCATCGTGCAAAGGTAGTTCAATAGGAAAGGTTGATGAAATGTAGAAGCTTTTCTTGCAAAGTTTTTAACAGGGATGGCACATGGCTCATGAAAGTTCCCACTTAATAACGAAAATCACATCTTTAACCTGTCCTTTTCTTCTTCAGCACCAGTGGAACGGTCCCTCTTCGCTTTTACTTTATCGCTTCCAAAATTATGTGTGAAAGTGAGCCGCAAGGCTGGGTGAGTAAAGAGAATCTGACCGGAGGCGATCAGGTTTTTTTCGGGAATGTTTACTGAAAAATGTGGCTTTATAGAGTTCAGGGCATTTGCGTAATTCAAACGCAATGCAGACTTTTTATCAGCAAATTTTTTTTGCAGGCCAAAATCCAATGTGCCAAGCGGCTTTACTTTATATAATCCAAACAATCCACCAGTAGAATAATAACCGGAAACTGAAAATGTAAATTCCTTTGGTAGT
>JAGIAB010000092.1 GCA_017745135.1 Flavisolibacter sp. | reverse complement strand
CAAATACAAAAACAATTACGACTACAACCTGGCTATACACATTCTGAATAAACAATACTACATGACTAATGGCAGTATTCTTTTAGTTGAAAACGAATCTCCTTTTTCACCTATCAGCCAACTGCATTATGAATATTACGATGATGAGAAAGAGATTCTGAAAAAATTAAAGAATGATCCGGCCATTCAATGCATTGTAAGTAAAGATCACATTGATTTTGGCGGAGCACAGTGCCCCGATATTTGTGATTATGCAGACGGAGTGGACACAATGGCGTTTTTAAAAAGTTTAGGTTAATAAACGTTTCTAAATTCTAATGATCTACTAAGACCTTCGTAAATTTAATGTTAAACTGGCTTAGTGGTTTTTCAAAAAAACTGACATATAGTTACTTTGTCTTGTCAAGGCATACAATTTGACGCAATAGATTAAATAATTCAAACCGATAGCTCATGAAATGGAAACAAATTCTTCTTATTGTAGTTATCAGCTCAGCTTCTGCTGTAGGAAGTGTGGCTGTTTACAATAAGTTGGCCCACAAACAGGAGATGACTGTGGGTGAAGCTCATGAAAAAATGCCTGCCAATTATGCTAAATTTTTTAATAGCAATGGTACTGCAGCCGACCCAGTTGATTTTACCAAAGCTGCCAGTGCCGCCGTACCTGCAGTAGTACATATTAAAACAAAAATTCCCGCAAGAAGAATAACGAACGATTTACCCAATCGCCGCCGTAATAACAGCTTTGATGATTTTTTTGACCAGTTCTTTGGTCCCGGTTTCGGTCCGAGCATAATTCCTGAACAAAGAGCCTCCGGTAGTGGTGTGCTCATTAGCGATGATGGTTATATTGTTACCAACAACCATGTTATTTCGGACGACAATGGTGGCGTGGCGCCGGAAATCAATATTACTCTTCACAACCGCAAAAGCTATAAAGCAAAAGTTATTGGCCGCGATCCTGCCAGCGATATTGCTGTATTGAAGATTGATGATACCAAACTGCCTTACCTGGTATTTGGCAACTCTGACAACATTCAATTAGCACAGTGGGTATTGGCGATCGGTTATCCGCTTACACTTGAAACAACTGTTACTGCCGGTATAGTATCTGCAACAGGACGCAGTATTGGTATCAACAGCCGCCAGGTAAAAAGAAATGAATCGGCGGTTGAGAATTTTATTCAAACCGATGCCGCCGTGAACCAGGGAAACAGCGGAGGTGCACTGGTAAATACAAGCGGAGAACTAATCGGGGTAAACTCGGCTATTCTTGCTCCTAACGGCACATATGCCGGTTATTCCTTTGCCATACCGGTAAACCTGATCAAAAAAATTGTAAATGATATTATCAAATTCGGTGACGTACAAAGAGGTTTCCTCGGCGTAAATTATTTTGATACCGATAATTTAAGCGAAGAGCAAATGAAACAGTTGGGCATTCCTACAAATGTTCAGGGTGTTTATGTGAATTCGGTTTCTTCTGATGGTGGTGCTGCTGCTGCCGGAATTAAAAAAGGAGATGTCATCACCAAAGTAAACGGGGCCCAGGTATATTCAGGTATCCAGATGAGTGCGCAAATAGCAAGTTTCCGCCCTGGTGATAAGGTGCCTGTCACCTATGTCCGCAACGGCAAGGAAAGTACAGTTCAGGTAACGCTAAAAAAAAAGTCTGATGTCCTGACGGGCAATGCTTCGTCCCGGCTTGGCGGTGAGTTGAAAACATTAGATAAATCCAGGGCATCAAGATACGGAGTTGATGGTGGCGTAGTAGTAGATAAGGTATTTGACAATGGCGTTTTAAAGAATGCAAGAGTTCAACCCGGCTTTATCATTACTTCTGTAATAATAGACGGTGATGAAGAACAGGCAATAACTTCGGTTGAAGACCTGAACAATCTGTTACAGGGTTTAGCAGGAAGCATAAGAATCCGCGGTATTTATTCCGATTATGGTGAAACTTACACCTATCCTTTGAATTTGGTTCAGTAATTGGTGTAGTGATTTTTAGATTCTCTCTCACAAAGCATATAAAAGTCCCGCAGCATTGCGGGACTTTTTGTTTTGAATAGTTCCTTTAAATAAAGAAGATCTGAATTTATCAAACCCTGCTTTTGATTAAGATGTATTACCCGGTTAAACTATACTTGCTATTGGCATACTTTCCCCGGAGTTCTTCAATTTCTTGCAGAGGTTTTATCCATGACAGGCCGCCGCTTCGTGGCATTGCAAGACGGCCCGGTTTAATGCAGTTATTTTTTCCCGATTTGATAGAATCTCCCCTGGTCAGTTACTGCATACAACAAACCATCTCTTCCCTGAGCAACATCCCTGAAACGTTGTCCTTCATTGGCAAGAATTCTTTCCTCTCCCACTACTTTATTGTCTTTGATCACAAGTCTTGCAATGTGCTGACTGCTTAATCCGCCAATAAATAAATTATTCTTCCATTCAGGCATGTTATCACCGGTATAAAAAGTCATTCCACTTGGAGAAAGAACAGGGTCCCAATAGTAAACAGGTTGTTCCATTCCTTCTTTTTGAGTAATGCCCTGACCTATGGTTTTGCCGCTATATTCCAGGCCGTAAGTAATGGTTGGCCAACCGTAATTATGTCCTGGTTTTATCAAATTCAATTCATCGCCACCAAGCGGTCCAAATTCACCTTCCCACAGATCACCGGTTTGCGGATGAAAGGCTATGCCTTGTACATTTCTATGCCCGTACGTATAAATTTCCGGAAGTACATCAGTGCGACCTGCAAATGGATTACCCGGCGCTGCCTGTCCATCCGTTGTAATGCGAAGCAATTTTCCTAATCCTGACTTCAGGTCCTGAGCTCTGGGTCTTGTTTCCAAATCAGAACGTTCGCCGGTACTTACAATCAGGTTGCCGGTTTTATCAAAAAGAATTCTTCCACCATAGTGCAAAACACTGTTATGAAATGGTGCAGCACGATAAATTACCGTGGCATTTTCAATTCTTTTTTCATCAGCAGATAATTTGCCTTTGCCAACTGCCGTATGATTTTGTGGCTGCGGTTCTGAAAACGTCCAGTATACCATCCTGTTTGTTTCAAATTGAGGATCGAGAGTGATCCCGAGCAAACCGCCCTGTCCCTGGCTTGCAACCGGAGGCAATCCTGTAATCTCATCACTCAATTGACCATTTGCTGAAACAATCCGCATAGTGCCGCCCTTTTGGGTAATTAAAAAACGACCATCAGGAAGAACAGCAATGCCCCATGGATTTTTCAAATCACTGGTAATTATTTTTCCTTCGTAAGGCGTAGTGGTTTTTACACCAGCAATACGTGTTTGTCCCGGGAAAGCAGGCTTGTACGTTGAATTGGGTGGACGTGTTTCCACAGGCGGCACACTGTCATTTGCAGAAGAAGTTGGGTTCGTGGCGTTATTGGTTGTACTGGTGGTATTGCAAGCTAAAAACACAAGGCTGGTAAAAACAACAGCTGAAGCTAAAACTTTGTTCATGGTGTATGGTTTATAAATCAAAATTAGGAGAAGATAACATCATCACTCTTGTAAAAATTACAGGTGAATGTATTATGCAAAATGAGACTAACTTACAACAGGCATATCTTTCTTCAATCCTTTTAATCTATACATTAAAAACTTATGTGCAGGTTTTCCATTTCTATTGACAATAATAATCAACGCTAATTCTTTTGTTTCATAAAAATCAGCAGGAACCAGATATTTATCATCTGCCGGAATGATGCAATAGGCATTATTCAAATCCACTTCGTTCCTTCTCCATTTGTTCGTCCATAAATATTCATTCAAATGGTGTGGGTTTCCGAGGCCAATCATTTTTAAACCCAAAGGCCGTGCAAAATAATATTCCACGTGTGCACCCCACCAATTGGTGGTAACCATGGCGGCATTTGCAGACATGTTTCTTTTATTTACATCAGCTTTATAGAGCGAATCAAATTGAACTGCTGCTTTTTTCCATCCATACATATCAAGAGAAATATCGCCGTTACCAAAGTTCTCTTCTTTATGCGAGCCATAAGTTCCGGGATAAAATTTCACTACCAAACTATATCCTAAATAAACTACTAAAAAGGTTCCCAGTCCCCAGCGAAGAATTTTAGGAAACGAATTTTGTGAATGCTCAGCTAACCATATTGCAGCCAATGGCATGAAACTTACATAAGCAGGACCGCTCCAGTGAGGAAGCGTTACATTCCTGAAAATCGAAACAAACAAAAGCAAAAAAGCAAGTGGTACTCCAATCATTGAGTAAATGACTAATGCCGGTTGATAAGAAATCTTTCCGCGATAAAAAGCTCCCAATGCCGAAACAGCAAGAAAAAAAACTACAGGATTATTGAAACCGATCTGGCTTCCTGCTTCTTTTAAAAAATAGTTCAACTTAAAAACCAATTCATCAATATCAACCCGGTTACTATGAAACCGAAATGTTGCAAAATCATATTGAACATTCCAGAATAATATTGGACTGATTATGATTACAGTTATCAGAAAAGCCATGTAGAGTTGTGGTTTTTTAAACCAGGAATTTCTTCTAAATAAAATGTATCCTCCCATCCCAATCCATAAAAAGGCACCATGCACTTTACTCATAATGCAAAGTCCTGCGACGAAGCCAAACAGCAACCAATTAATCCAACTGTCTTCCTGTTTTATAATCTTAGCTATCAACAAAAGGCCAAGCGTCCAAAAAACCATTTGAGGCGAATCCGGTAAAATGTACAAACCTGCAGTAATAGCTGAATAAAAAGAAATATTGTACAATACCGTAGCGTACCATCCTGCTCTCTCTGAATGCAATAAAGCAACTGTCTTAAACAAGAACCAGCTTGCCAACACACTTCCCGTTACACTTCCTAACCGAACAAAACCTTCCAGGTGATCAAGGGAAAGATTTGCTGTAAACAAACGGATCCAAATTGCCACCATCAGAGGGTGATCAAAATAATTCCACTGCAAATATTGACTATAGAGCCAATAATACGCTTCGTCATTTCCCAACTCCAGCCAAAATGCAAGAAAAAGTTTTAAGAGAAAAAGTATCCCGACAAATAGAAAGAATTTTTTTCGGTATGAAGAAGGATCAACTTTATTTTGTTGTGAAGTGATTTCACTGGTTGAGTAAAACAATTGCATCAATCAATATGTTTGCTTCCATTCGGTTACAAAGTAAGTACAGGATGTGCATATCCCATTGATGAGTAATTATAAATGATTGAAATGATAATTAAGGGCAGTATTTATTTTAACGTCAAAGTCGGAAAAAGTAAAATTCATGGAAAGGGATTGTATGCACTC
The DNA here is from genome assembly GCA_017745135.1 of Flavisolibacter sp. Classification (GTDB taxonomy): domain Bacteria; phylum Bacteroidota; class Bacteroidia; order Chitinophagales; family Chitinophagaceae; genus Flavisolibacter. The sequence continues at coordinate 4,166 of JAGIAB010000092.1, read as the reverse complement.
GCAAAAATTCCTTCAAAAAGAAAGATTGGTTCCTTAGCAGGAGAAGTTATTTCGAAAAAAGCAGCAAGAGAAAAGGCAAAACTTAATGAAAGCATTTCTATTGTTGAACTATGGAACGGCAAAGCCCTGGATGCTTCTGTAATGAATAATGAATTGCGCTACATCAATCACTCCTGCCAGCCCAATACCTTTATGAGAACATTAGGCAATCATGTAGAGTTTTATGCACTTCGTCCTATAAAACTCAACGAAGAACTCACGTGTAATTATGGCCCTACTCATCATGATGGCAAACGTAAATGCAATTGCGGCGCACCAAATTGCAAAGGCTTTATTTAGTTATTTTTCTTTGGTTTGCTGCGTGCAGAATTCTGCTTTATTCTTTTAAACAAAAAATCAAACCAAGTGATTTAGAGTCGGGCAGAACGGAGATCAATAAAACCTCCACTATAAAATATTTTCAACTTCAGCGAAAAAAAATCCCCCACTTTCGTGAGGGATAATTATGTTCAGGCGGCGAATTTGTGACTTACGGTTTCAAAGGGACTCGGACGCCTGCGGACATTCAAAGGATTGGAAACTTTCTGAATTTTCTTAGGGTTGGATTAAGTTTCTTCGGATTAGGATCTTACTTGGTTTTTCGTAGTCTGACGTAAAGATGTATAACTCTTTCCAGTCTAACAACCGATTACATTAAAAAGATTGAATGATACAAAATCATCTTAACACACACTAAAGGATTTACTTACAGCAAGCCATCTCAATGAACACCTATTGATCAAAATCAATCCACAAACCTCTTAAAAAACAATCCCTCACCTGAAGTGAGGGATTAAAAAGGTCAGGCGTTTAAGAACCTGGCTTGTATTGATTTTTCATAAGATAACATGTCATTCAAAGGATGGAACGCTCTTCATAGGAAACTAAAATGAAATTCTATCGAATTATTTTTCTATCAAAAACAAAATCGGCGTGCTACAAACAAATTTTAAACCACAATAGTCAATATCACTTACTTTGTTTGCATTAATTGATCCCGGTCATTTTAAATCTGTTGAAATGCCTGTCAGAACTGAAGAAATAAAGATTCGCATTATTGAACAAAAAGATAATGAAGCATTGGCAACACTCATTCGAAATACACTAAAAGAATTTGGCGCCGATCATCCAGGTACCGTTTATTATGATGAGAGCACGGACCGTCTGTTTGATGTTTTTCAAACTCCGCGTTCTATTTACTTTGTTGCCGAATTAAATAACGAAGTAGTTGGCGGCGGAGGAATTTATCCCACTCAAGGTTTACCTGCCGATACCTGCGAACTGGTAAAAATGTATTTGCATCCACACGTTAGAGGAATTGGCCTGGGCAAGTTGCTGATTCAAAAATGTATTGACTATGCAAGAGAAGCCGGCTACAAAAACATCTATCTCGAAACGATGCCCGAACTGCAGCAGGCATTAAAGACCTATGAAAAATTTGGATTTAAATACATTGATCATCCAATGGGCAATTCGGGACATTTTGGATGTGATTTGTGGATGCTAATCCCCCTGTCCCCCTGAAGGGGAGACTTAGGTCGATGAGTCTCTATTTATTTTCCAATTTTCCTTTCAAAAAAGTTTCTATTTGTTGGATCACATCTTCTGGCTTTAGTTTTATTTTTTCGTTGGAAAATCTTAGAAAAGTGAGGTTTCTTTTTCTAACTGTTGTTGTCTTATTTCATCATTTTGCTTGACTTCAGCAACATTATGAATCGAACCATCTACTTCAATTACAAGCTTCAATTGATGGCAGTAAAAATCTAAAATATAAATAGAGAAAGGATGTTGTCTTCTAAATTTAAAACCAAAAGGTTTCGTTCTTAAATAATTCCAAAGAATTTCTTCTGCAAAGGTTTACTGTTTTCTAAGCTTTGACGCTCTTTCAAAAAGAAAGCTATCTGCTCCTGAGAACATCTTCTTTCTCATTGCAGTTCATCTTTCATTAAAACTAATAAAGAAAGAATTGTTCTTAATGAACCCTTATAAAAGAAAAGTTTCTACAACCTAAGTCTCCCCTTCAGGGGGACAGGGGGATGCTTCATAAATAGGACTGAATAAATAAACTTTCTTTGTTCGTACTTCCTCGCATTTATAACGCTTGCGGATCTTCTCCCCTTTCCTGAAAATTTTTCCATCATGCGTTTTAAAAAGTGAACCTTCGGGAATAGACTCTACGAAAACCAAATGCGTTTCGTTTTCATCATAACGTTTCAGCACCCTAAGCAAATCTTCATCAGAGCAACTGGACGCGGCGGGATTATGTAAAGAATTCATTAAAGACTGTTTGATGTCTTCCGGAAAAACATCGTGTTGAATAAATTGAGCCAGTAATTGCCCAAATACATTTTTCCATTCCCTTCCATGCGGAGCAATGCGGTTGCCGAATTTTTCGAAAGCAAGCAAGTGAGCCAATTCATGAAGCAGTGTTATTAAAAAAGCATACTTATTTAAATTACCATTGACACTAATGCGATGATTTTTGCCAATGGTACGATGCCGATAATCACCCAAAACGCTTTTGCGTTCTCTTGCTACCGTTAAATGAACCTGATACTGATGTAAATAATCCAATACAGGTTCGTAAGTATTGGGAGGAAGAAAATGTTGCAGGGCAGAAATGTGAGCTTCTTTCTTAGGCATTTTTCTTTTCCTTCAGGACCTTCATCAAAAGGGAAACTTCTAAAAACGTATATACCAGGTACAATCCCATGCAGGTAAACAGGCCGGGCTTATTTAATCCGGATTTATTTATGGCGATATAAATAAAAGCTGCAATCATGCACACAAATAATTTCAACATCACACTCATATAAACAGAACGGATAAAAGCATGGGGATTTGGATTTTTGAGTCCACTCTGCGCCAACAGCCATGAAAACAAGGTAAGCAGGAACAACAACAGGTTTCCATAAATCACCACCTCCTGGTCAACGCCCCAGCGATTCAGCATGTTTTTTCCTGAAATAAAAAATCCATTCAATGCAATAAAAAAAATAATTACAGGCAAAAAGCCTTTCAGTTTGTTCTTACCCATTTTTCTTTCCGGAAGTTTCTTTTATCAGTTTATACATCATTGCGACCAATACGATCAAAGGTAAGAGCCAAACTAAAAGCGGCAAGGGTATTTTCAACCACTTGTCGATTTTATAGCCTGCAAATACTGCAATACCGAGCGACACCAGGATTTGTGAGCCCAGACCTGCATACCGCATCAAATCACTTGTAGGTGTTGACTTTCGCTGTTGTGGATTCGTCTTCATTGCTCATGATTACCACGTTGCCTGTATTCGTTCCCATTTGACATTTACCATTGAACACGGCCGTGGGATCGATTTGCAATTTAACGGCAGAAATGTTTCCCTGCACATAACTTTCCCCTCGTAACTGCAATAATTCCTTCACCGTGATATTGCCGGCTACCTTACCGGTGATGTCTGCATAAGCACCTTCAATGTTTCCTTCTACAAAGCCGGAAGGTCCAACAATGATCTTTGCAGAACTATACACGTTACCATGGATCGTTCCATCAATGCGAAGATCATTTTCGCTTCTTACATCACCTTTTAAACTTGTTCCGGGAGAAATCAACGTAGCGCTGTTTGAATTGGTTTTCTCTGAATAAGCAGAGGCTTTTTCTTTGTTGAACATAGGACTGGTTTTTATTTACAATTGGTTTTAATCGCTGGATTCTTCAGTATTGGGAACCTTCAGTTGCGCCGTATCCAGTTTCACGGCTGTATTCCCCGACAGCATTTTTCGCAATCCGTCAATGTATTGCGACTGGTAAGTTACTTGTTTTTCTAAAGAATCGGTAACATATTTTAATTGCCGGTATTCCCTTCCCGCCTGGGCATTTCCATAGCCGGGTATATAGTATTTAAGGGGGGTAAATACCATCAGGGCCACGGTAAGACCTACCAGTACCACAAAAATGGTACAAAATATCACATAAACACTCATCCTCGAAAGACGAAAATTCGTCACCTCCTCATAGGTATCATCGTTCATTATAACAAGCCGGTACCTGTTGCGTAACCGCTTTAACGTATCGCCGGCATCGAGTTTAGCCATAGTTGGATATTAGGCGCTAAGGTAAGAAAGGCCTCCCTAAATCCCTCCGGTGG
>JAGIAB010000091.1:7775-9617 GCA_017745135.1 Flavisolibacter sp. | reverse complement strand
GAATTTGCCCATAACTTCAAAATGGCTTCGGAAACTTATGTTGATGGCTGCGAGGAATAAAACTAAACCAACCAGGTATTTATGAGGCTTTAAATATCGAAACAGAATCTTCATGTACTCAAAAAATAAGAGTACAAGTTACTAACTTAAATAGTTTGAATTGTTAATGGAAAATGAAGTGGAGTTGCAGAACTAAATTTTCACCTGGTAATTATAAATGCTCCATCCCCTGCCCATAAGTTTCCGAAGCCATTTTGAAGTTATGGGCAAATTCTCAAACTTCTTTTTTTGTATTTCAATCTCTTTTGCATCCACATTATGAATCAGCTTTACCTGGTTGGGAACACTTTCTTCCTGGTAACGTCCGAAAAAATCTTTGAGCAGGACCTTAAACTCTTTTAGGCCTTTGTAAGATTGAATGCTTTTTTCATCATCGATTTGCTTTACAGGATACGTATTGGAGTCGAAGTAAAAAACATCTTCACCTGCCTCTTTTTTGAATTGTTCAAGGATCGATTGTTTATCTGCATTTTCAGGCAAAGTCCTCAATTGAAACTGATTAAAAAAACTTCCGTACGTTTCAAGCAGCTCAGGATACTTGGTGTAAACAACCAGCGAGTGACTGGCCGGTGGTTTTAAATTATAAACTTCCAGGTATTTTAAAATGGAATAGGCACACTCATAAACCTCGTCAAGCGTTGATGCAATGTATAAAATGGATTTCTGCATTGTTGTTGAGATACACTCAATCCACTAAATTTTGATGCCACGTTCACCCGCCCCATCCTTCCCGGTCAAGACTCCGGTATTGAATGGCTTCCGCCAAATGCTCCACTTTAATATCCTCACTTTGCGAAAGATCAGCAACCGTTCTCGACACTTTTAAAATGCGGTCGTAAGCACGGGCTGAAAGATTTAATTTTTCCATTGCCACTTTCAAAAGATTTTGTGCTGCGGTATTGATGACACAAATTTCTTTGAGCATTTTACTACTCATTTGCGCATTGCAATAAATACCGGGATGCGGTTGATATCGCTCTGCCTGGATCTCTCTTGCTTTAATTACACGTTCACGAATGGAAGAAGAGTGCTCTTGTTGTTTGATTGCGGACAGTTCGCTAAATGCAACAGGTGTGACTTCAACATGAAGATCAATTCTGTCAAGTAAAGGACCCGATACCTTATTCAGGTATTTCTGAACTGTCCCCGGCTGGCATGTACATTCCCTGTCAGGATGATTGTAGTATCCGCACGGACATGGGTTCATAGATGCGATCAACATAAATGAAGCAGGAAAATCAACAGCCACTTTCGCTCTTGAAATGGTAACCCGTCTTTCCTCCATGGGTTGTCGCATCACTTCCAAAACTGTTCTTTTAAACTCCGGCAATTCATCTAAAAACAAAACACCGTTATGCGCCAGGGAAATTTCGCCAGGCTGAGGAATACCTCCGCCGCCAACTAAGGCAACGTCGCTAATAGTATGGTGCGGACTTCGGAATGGTCTTTTGGAAACTAATGTTGAGTTTTCAGGAAGCTTGCCTGCAACCGAATGGATCTTTGTAGTTTCTAAAGCTTCCTGCAAGCTAAGTGGAGGAAGAATGGTAGGCAGGCGTTTTGCCAGCATGGTCTTTCCCGCCCCCGGCGGACCAATCAATATGGCATTGTGTCCTCCTGCTGCTGCAATTTCCAATGCCCTTTTAATATTCTCCTGTCCTTTTACATCAGCAAAATCAATTTCAAAATCATACTGCGAGTGAAAAAATTCGTCTCTTGTGTTAACAGAAACCGGCTTTAAACTTTCTTCACCGCTTTCAAAAAAATCAATCACTTCATCAATAT
>JAGIAB010000091.1:5486-7765 GCA_017745135.1 Flavisolibacter sp. | reverse complement strand
GGAAGTTTATAATTTAAAACCACCGGCCAGTCACTCGCTGGTTGTTTACCATTCCTGCCTCTTTTTCATTCACCCTGGGAACAATTAACCCTTTGAAACCTTCTTTTCGAGCCTGGATGGCTATAGGCAATGCACCCTTAATGGAACGGATTTCTCCATCCAGGCTCAGTTCTCCCATGATCAAATATTTTTCAATCGCCTCTGCATTTTTGATTTGCCGGGTAGCCGCTAAAATTCCAATAGCAATGGGAAGGTCGAAAGGTGTTCCGCTTTTTTTGATGTCCGCAGGAGCAAGATTGACAACGATTTTTGTCCGCTTCATGTCCAAACCTATCGCTTTGATGGTGCTTTCAATTCTTTGCAAACTTTCTTTTACGGCATTGTCAGGAAGGCCAACAATCAAATAACCAGTGCCGGTTTCCATCCAGTTTACTTCTACAGTAATTGTAATTGCCTCTACTCCGTAAACCGCACTTCCAAAAGTTTTAACCAGCATGTTAGTTTGATTGACAGTGCTAAAATGAAGGAAATTTTTAATAATAAGAAATAAAGCCCATCCCGACCTTCCCGTGGGAAGGAGACCCACTCACAGCCCTCACTTATTAACGATAACAAAAGCTCTCAATGTTAGAGAAATGTTGAGAGCTTTTATTCTTTTATAATGAATCTCAAATTATCAGGTCTGTGCTGCAGCAAAGTTCCTTCACCGGAGGTCCCGATGCTATCGAGATAGGAAGGCCTCTCTTCGGCAAAGCATTTGCATTATCCTCCCTAAACGACGAACTCATGAAACAGTATTCAGTATTTGGGCTTTTGGCTTTAGCAACGGCTATGACTTTATCGTCCTGCGAAGTTGTCGGTGGAATTTTTAAAACCGGCGTGTGGGTAGGAATTTTCCTGGTGGTTTTAGTTGTAGGATTGATTTTGTGGCTGGTGGGAAGAGGACGCAAATAATCTTTCCTGCAATATAATTTCATCCATGATGATATTGTACCTGTATGGACTTGTCATCATGGATATTTTATTGCCTGTTGCAAAGTGAAAAACACAATTACAGATTTCTTACTAATTTGAATAGTGCTTCAAAAATCAACCATTCAACTTCTTCGGTTTCATTTTTCATTTTTCCTGTTACCGGTTTATTTGTTCGCATTGAGCCAGGTTGTAAAGTTTGACTGGGAAAGTGCCCTTTTTGTTTTTGCAATTCTTCACCTGTTAGTATATCCTTCAAGCAATGGATATAATTCTTATATGGATAGAGATGAAACACCAATTGGTGGATTAAAAAATCCACTGCAGCCAACAAAAGAATTGTTTTACATAACGGTAGTAATGGATGTTGTTGCTATTGTGCTTTCATGCTTTATCAGCAGTGCATTTGCGTTGGGTATTTTGCTCTACATTCTGGCTTCAAGAGCTTATAGTTACAGAAGAATTCGCTTAAAAAAATATCCGGTCGTAGGTTTTCTAACAGTATTTATTTTCCAGGGTGCTGCCATTTTTTTTATCACTTATCATGCTGCCTCAACCAATAAAACACTCAGCGTACCAATACTGCCCTGTCTTATTTCAAGTTTATTGATTGGTGCGCTGTATCCTCTTACTCAAATTTACCAGCATGAGGAAGACAGGAAAGATGGAGTGATTTCAATCAGCTACCTGCTTGGCAAAAAGGGAACGTTTGTTTTTAGTATGCTTTTGTTTTTATCAGCAACCTTTTTGCTCTTTCTGCGTTTTGAACAATTAGATGAGTTGAACCATTTTTACTGGTACCTGTTCATTATGCTGCCGGTGGTATTGTTTTTTTTGTATTGGATGATACGTGTATGGAGAAATGAAAAAGCAGCCGATTTCAGAAATAGTTTATTGATGAATTTACTTTCAACTCTCTGCACAACCATCTTTTTTATTGTTCTTATTATAACAAAGCATTGAGCAAAATTATTTCCATAGGCACTGTAGTTCCGGCGTATTGCCACGGACAAATGGATATTCTGAAATTCATGCAGAGGGTTTATGCTCCTGCGGACACAGATAAACGAAAGCTCCGCTTCCTGTACCAGCAAAGCGGCATCAAACAACGTTACTCAGTAATTGCAGATTACAGCAGACCGCTTGAAGATTGGAAATTTTATTCTCAATCAGAAAACCTTGAACCGTTTCCATCACTCGAACAACGGATGATGGTTTTTAATAAACAGGCTCCGCTTCTTTCTGTGGATGCTATCCGCGATTGCTTAAACCATATTCATGATCCTAAAAAAATCACTCACTTAATT
>JAGIAB010000091.1:0-5476 GCA_017745135.1 Flavisolibacter sp. | reverse complement strand
GCACCGGCATGAGTGCACCGGGTTTGGACCTGCAAATAATGGAATTGATGGATCTTGAAAAAAACATTTTCAGAACATCTGTAAATTTCATGGGTTGTTATGCAGCCATCCATGCATTGAAAATTGCAGATGTTATTTGCAAAGCCGAACAACAAGCACAGGTACTGATCGTTTGCACAGAACTTTGTACCCTGCATTTTCAAAGAGAATCAACATTGGACAACATTACTTCTTCTCTTTTGTTTGGTGATGGCTCTGCAGCCGTTTTAATTAGTGGTGGTGATGACGAACATGAAGGACTGCATCTCGATCGGTTTTATAGCGAAATCATTCCAAAGGGGAAAAGAGATATGGCCTGGGAGCTTTCATCCAATGGATTTATAATGACCCTGAGCGGCTATATACCTGATTTGATTGAAGAAGATTTTGAAAAAATTGTTGCCCGTGCTTTGGAAAAAGAAGCGCTTTCAAAAGAAGAAATTTCTCATTGGTGTATTCATCCCGGCGGCAAAAGAGTTTTGGAAGCCATACATAAAAGTTTAGGTCTTGCTGACGGGCAATTGTCCAATTCGTACAAGGTGTTGAGCGACTTTGGCAATTTGTCTTCGGCAACGGTTTTATACGTGTTGAAAGAGATGCTGCATGATAAAAAAGGAATCAAAAAATTGTTCGGCGCAGCCTTTGGCCCGGGATTAACAGTTGAAACCTTTACTGCTCACTATTAATGCCCTTGTTTCGACAACGTTCATATCAAAAAGAATTACTCGACCGAAATGACATTCCGTTTGAAGACATCAAACGGAATATGCAGGAATTGGATTTCATTAATAGAAAGCTGGGCGGCCATGACATTACTTTAGATGGTATTGTCGGATTGATAAAAGGTCAAATGCATTTCAATTCAAAATTGTCAATCGTTGAAATTGGTTCTGGCGGCGGTGACAACTTAAGAGCAATTCGCAATTGGGCGGAGCGAATTCATCTTCCGGTACAATTGAAAGGAATTGATATCAACTCCGAATGCATTGCTTATGCAAGGCAGCTAAAAAGAAACCGGGGAATTGAATTCATTTTATCTGATTACAAAGAAGTTTTTTTCGACGAAAAACCTGATATTATTTTTTCATCGCTCTTTTGCCACCATTTTACCGAAGAAGAGTTAGTGTTTATGTTGCAATGGATGCAACAGAATAGCCGGATTGGTTTTTTCATTAACGACCTGCATCGGCACTGGCTGGCTTATTATTCAATTAAACTGTTGACAAATTTTTTTTCAAAAAGTTATCTGGTGAAGAACGATGCCCCTCTTTCAGTGCAAAGAGGCTTTACACGAAAAGAATGGAACTCTATTTTCCAGGAAGCAGGTATTCATAATTTTAATTGTAAATGGCGATGGGCTTTCCGTTGGTTATTAACTAGTGCAAATGCAACTGAATGAAGAATATGATGTAGCTATTATTGGTGGCGGGGTGGCCGGACTGGCTGCATCAATTCAGTTGGCAAGATGCGGGCATTCAGTTGTTCTTTTTGAAAAAGAAAAATACCCCTTTCATAAAGTTTGCGGTGAATATATCAGTCTGGAAAGCCTGGATTTTTTAAATCAGTTAGGATTGCCTTTAAGGGAAATGAATTTGCCTTTCATTGATACTCTTTTTCTCTCTGCACCCAACGCCAAATTCTTTCAAACAAAATTACCATTGGGCGGATTTGGGCTCAGCCGTTACCAGCTTGATTTCTTATTGGCAAACATAGCAAAGCAAAGCGGCGTTCATGTTTTTGAAGAAACCAAAGTTGACAATATAATATTTGATGAAAGTTTTCATATAAGCATTCATTCCAAAAAAATCAAAGCCAAAACCTGTTGTGCGGCCTATGGTAAACGAAGCAATTTGGATATTAAATGGAAGAGAAAATTTTTAGAAGCTGCAGATAAGCGTTTAGATAACTATGTTGGGATAAAGTATCATGTTAAAACAAACTGGAAAACAAATGTCATCGGGCTACACAATTTTGATAACGGCTATTGCGGTATCTCAAAAATTGAAGAGGATAAATACTGCTTGTGTTACATGACAAAAGCAGAAAATTTAAAAAACTGCAATAACAATATTGAACAACTGGAAGAAACTGTTTTATACAGGAATCCCCATCTCAAAAAAATTTTTCTCAACAGTGAAAAATGTTATTCTTCACCTGTAACTATATCACAAATTAATTTCAATAAAAAAACACAGCTAGAAAATCATGTTTTGATGCTTGGCGATAGTGCAGGAATGATCACTCCACTTTGCGGCAACGGCATGAGCATGGCATTGCATAGTTCAAAGATTGCAACAGCGTTGATTCATGATTTTCTGCAGAAGAAAATTTCAAGGCCTCAACTGGAAGAACTCTACATAAAACAATGGGCGCATCAGTTTTCAAAACGTTTATATACCGGAAGAATGCTGCAACGTTTTTTTGGTGGTGTCCGCAGGAGTAATTTGTTTGTTGAAACATTTATCCTCTTCCCGTTCCTGGCAAACCCTGTGATCAAAATGACGCATGGTAAACCCTTTTAAGGCACAGGCTTTGTACTTTCACAGACAAAAACAGCATGGCAGAAAAAAAGAAAACAGTAGTATTAGGTGCTTCCAGCAATCCTGCACGATACAGTTACCTGGCCATTCAGCGCCTTCGCAAATATGGTCATCCTGTAGTAGCCATTGGAAGAAGAGTTGGCGAGGTTGCAGACGTGAATATCTCAAAAGAACACGAACCCGAAAGCGATGTAGATACCATCACACTTTATTTAAATCCCACGAACCAGGTTGAATACTATGATTACATTTTAAGCCTGCACCCAAAACGTATCATTTTTAATCCGGGAACTGAAAATGATGAACTGATCCGGATGGCAAAAGAAAACAATATTCAACCGGTAATTGCATGCACTTTAGTCATGCTTGGAACGGGGCAGTATTAGTACGTTTGTCATAGAAAACTTACGATAAAAATTGAGAGTTATCACTTATCAACTTAAAAACTTTCCGGCGTAATTTTGAATTGAGTTTGTTTTTTACAAACATTGCGTTCATCCAATATTCAGCAGCCATCCACTGCTAAAAACCGTCGTCCATGAAAACGTTCAAAATCATCGCTATCTGTGCTGTGGTCAGCCTCGGTTTTCTACAATCAAGCGCACAGGAAAAACTACACACCAACGAGAAATTACCCATCAACCAACCCAATTACAACAAGCCTAAAATTTTCGATGACCTTCCCAGGAAAATGAATCTTAAGATTTCTGACATGGAATCGTTATTCGATCTTTCTGTTGGCACTGCAGTAACCGCAAAACTCAGCCAGGATTTCCACTTCAAAGGAACGGTTGTCTCCAAAGCCGGCAATTCGGAAAGCCAGGTGAGATCTGTGGTTATTAATTCCACCAACAGAAAAGGTGCTGTTTTTACTTTTTCGAGGATCGTTAAAGAAGACGGAAGTTTTATTTACAGGGGCCGCATACTAAATAAAGAAAGTATTGATGCCTACGAAATCGTAAAGGAAAACGACCAATACGTTTTAGAGAAAAAAAATTATTATGAAATGGTGAGAGAATAAATTTCCTATCCTTATCCAATCCTATCCAAATCCGACAGAAATGAAGACTATATCCAAATCCAAAACCAGGTTCGTGCATTCCGTTCTGGGATTGCTTCTTTCAGTTTGTTCCTATTCACAAATTCCAATTTATAATAGCTACCCTTCTGCACCCGCTACTGTGTATTTAGATTTTGATGGTCAGTATCTGGAGGGCACGAGCTGGAATTATGTTGGTCCGCTATCGCTTGGTCCTTCCAATATGACGAACGAACAGATCACTGAAATTTTTAACCGTGTTGCCGAAGATTACAGGCCTTTTAAAATTAACGTTACTACTGATTCAACAAAATATTGGTCTGCCCCGCTATTGAAAAGAATGCGTGTGATTTTTACAGTTACTTCAAGCTGGTATGGAGCTGCAGGGGGTGTTTCGTACATCAATTCTTTTACCTGGGGCGATAATACTCCATGCTTTGTGTTTACAGCGCTTTTGAATTACAGAACAAAATATATTGCAGAAGCAGCATCACACGAAATAGGTCATACCCTGGGGCTAAACCATCAATCATCGTATGATAACAACTGCAGTATGACGGCTGAGTATAACCAGGGTATAGGTTCAGGTGAAATTGCTTGGGCCCCTATTATGGGCGTTGGTTACTACCGAAATCTCACTTTGTGGCACTATGGTTCAAACCCCTGGGGCTGTTCGAACTACCAGGATGACCTTTCCATCATTACCAGCAATATTGGCTATAGAGATGACGATTATTCAGGTACTATAAATGGCAATACGCCGCAGTCGAACTTTGTAAATAATAGATTTACGATTAATGGAATCATAGAAACAGTTAACGACAAAGATGTTTTTAAATTTACTATGCCCGCAAAGGGATTGTTTCATCTTGACGCCAATCCGTATAGTGTTGGAAGTGGCGACAATGGCTCCAATCTTGATATCAAACTGGAGTTGTTAGGTGGCAATAAAAACGTTTTAAATACTTATAATCCCGAATTTTCATTAAGCGCCACCATAGACACCATGCTGAATGCGGGGACTTATTATTTGCGTGTGCAAGGCAGCGGCAACATCTATGCACCAAATTATGCAAGTCTTGGATCTTATACTTTGTCTGCCGCATACCTTCCTTCAACTGTATTGCCTCTACATCGTTTGCAATTGAGTGGCGATAATGATAAAGGCAAACACCGTTTGAGTTGGATCATTGAAGCAGACGAAAAAGTCGCTCAACAAACTCTTGAAGTATCGGCAGATGCAAAAACCTTCTATCCCGTTGGCGTTTTTAATACAACGGAAAGAAGCTATACCTATGTACCCGGCAATCGGGGAACACTTTATTATCGTTTGAACGTAAGTTTTGACAACAATAAAGAATACTATTCCAACATCATTACTATAAAAGATATTACAAGCAGGCCAACGCTTAGAAATACTACCGTTCACCATTCTATCGAGGTAAACACTCCATCGAAATTTTCGTATACAGTGGTCGATTACAGTGGAAGAACCATTACCAAAGGAAATCTGGTACAAGGATTAAATAGTATCAGCACAGATAACCTGAGCAATGGTATGTATGTGATTCAATTCAGCAATGGCCAGGAGCAATATGCTGAGAAGTTTATGAAACAATGATGATCGTGAATCGTCAATGGTGAATCATGAATGGATGAGTCATTAAATTGGAAGAAAGCGTTAAAATGAAGAGTGTGCAGTGGTACGAGATTCATTAATAAGTATCGATTTTAAGCATTTCAGTTGACAATTGTTAACTAAGAATATGATCAAGCTATCGTGAAATTGGCGAAATAAACAACTCTCAAATTGATGATTCACCATTCACGATTCACGATATTAACCTTACCATAATCC
>JAGIAB010000090.1:9385-9617 GCA_017745135.1 Flavisolibacter sp. | reverse complement strand
AATTGTCACATCGGCTAATCAGCTAATTTGGTTATCCGTCCATTTCACCTGCAATGAGGTTCAAACTACTCAATACAATGATCGCATCACTCAACATTCCTCCTTTGACCAACTCCTCGTATGCCTGGTAATAAATAAAACAAGGACGACGGAAGTGCAGCCTGTAAGGACTTCTTCCTCCATCGCTGATCAAATAAAATCCAAGTTCCCCATTACCGCCTTCCACGCTATG
>JAGIAB010000090.1:2376-9375 GCA_017745135.1 Flavisolibacter sp. | reverse complement strand
GAATATCGATCTCTCCCATAATAATTTTAAAATGGTAGATCAGCGCCTCCATCTTTGTGTACACATCTTTCTTTTCGGGCAAATAATATTCAGGAACATCGGCATGAAACACAGTTGCCTCCTCCCCTTTCATGTCCTGTATTTTTTTATACGCCTGTTCAATAATGCGAAGCGATTGCCACATTTCCTGGTTGCGAACCAAAAAACGATCATAGGTGTCGCCTGTCGTTCCGGTTGGAATATCAAATTCAAAATCCTGGTAGCTGCTGTAAGGCGAATGCACACGAACATCGTAGTCAACGCCGGCAGCCCTAAGATTTGGACCAGTAAAACCATAATTCAATGCTCTTTCGGCACTGATTGGGCCTGTTCCAATGGTTCTTTCCATGAAAATCCTGTTGCGCACAAAAAGGTTTTCAAACTCCTTCAATACATCAGGATATTCATTCAAAAATCTTTCAAGCTTGGTAAATGCAATATGGTTGAAATCTCTTTCAAAACCACCAATACGGCCAATGTTCGTTGTCAGTCTCGATCCGCAAACTTCTTCCCAAATCTCGTAGATCAACTCACGGTATTGCATCACGTACAAAAAGCCGGTAAAAGCTCCTGTATCCACACCAATTACCGAATTGCAAATTAAATGGTCTGCAATCCGCGCCAGCTCCATAATAATTACCCGCAAATACTCAACACGTTTTGGTAGTTGAATACCTAGCAATTTTTCGCAGGTCATGTGCCAGCCCATATTATTAATGGGTGCAGAGCAATAATTCAAACGGTCGGTAAGTGGAGTGATCTGATAGAGCGGACGGCGTTCGGCAATTTTCTCAAATGCCCTGTGAATGTATCCTACTGTTTGTTCAGCAGACACAATCTTTTCACCGTCCAACTCCAAAATATTTTGAAACACACCGTGTGTGGCCGGGTGTGTGGGACCCAGATTAATCCTGGTGGTTTCTCTTTCAATGCTCCCTGCCGGAAGCGGAATATGTTTTTCTGTTGTACTCATGCCCCTATCCCCTAAAGGGGAATTTATTAGATTCTTTTATTGTTAGTTTATTCCAATCGTTCTAGTAGCAGCGAAAGATTTTTTACCCAATCTGAATTGCTACTATAAATCTTCTGTTGCGTCGCACTTCGTTCATCGTTCGGTAACTTTTATCATCACATTCGACGTTCACTACTGTCATCGGTCATTCTTCAACTTGAGCATTAAAAATTGCTCATTGAACATTTTTCCCTAACCATTCAACATCTCCTTACCTGGATCCTTGTCCTCTTCAGCAATAGTATGATGATGATCCGGTGCTGACATATTCCCAAAATCAAGGCTTCCACCTCTTCCGAACATTTCATCATCCTTATCAATGCGGGTCTGATCTTCCAGCGGATACTCCTTTCTCATGGGGAAATAATCCATTTCATCCACGTTCATAATACGCTTCAGATTAGGGTGACCCACGAAGTTCACACCAAAAAAATCATAGGCTTCTCTCTCCTGCCAGTTGGCCGAAGAAAATAAACCGGAGACTGTATAGACATCGGGCTGATTGATATCTGTAAAAACCTTAAAGCGGATGCGAACATTGTCGATCAGGTTATGCAGGTGGTAAACCACTGCCAGTTCTCTTCCTTTATAAGCCGGATAATGAACGACCGTAACATCAGTAAGAAAACGGAACTTTAATTCTGCATCGTCGTACAAAAAATTCAGCACCTTCAGATTGAGTTCTTTTGGCGCTTCAAAGGTGAGCATTCCATAAGGTTCCCCGAAATCAGATACCTGGTCACCAAATTTTTCTACGAGCCTTTGTTTTATCGTTTCGTTCGTCAAAGCCATAATTTAAGCTTCAGGCTTCAAGCTTTTAGCTACAAGCTTGTGGCTTATAGCTTGAGGCTTGCAGCTATTTATTGTATGCCGTAGCTGTTCAATAATTTTTTATAATGATCGCTGTTTCTCCTGCGCACACTTTCTTTACCCACTAAATCCTGCACCCGGATAATGCCGTCAATAATTGCTTCAGGACGCGGAGGACACCCGGGCACATATACATCTACAGGAACTACCTGGTCAATTCCCTGCAACACACTGTAGCTATCGAAAATACCACCGCTGCAGGCACAGGCGCCAACAGCCATTACCCAACGGGGCTCAGCCATTTGCAAATAAACCTGCCGTACAACCGGGGCCATTTTCTTGGCAATAGTACCCATCACCATCAATAAATCACACTGGCGGGGTGAGAAAGCCAAACGCTCCGAACCAAAACGGGCCAAATCGTAGTGTGAGGCCATTGTGGCCATGAATTCAATGCCACAACACGAAGTTGCAAAAGGCAAGGGCCAAATTGAGTTCTTTCTTGCCAATCCAACCACATCGCTCAGTTTCATTGCAAAAAAGCCTTCCCCCTGATAACCGTCGGGCATTTCAGCAACGCTGATGTCGCTTTCAAGAGGCTTTTCGTTTATATTATATGATACAGGACGAGCCATAAACTTTTAATTTAAAATGTGTTTAATACTCTCAAATCTGCAGTTCGCTTTGATGATATCACACATTAATCTTCCCATTTCAATGCTCCTTTTTTAATGATGTAGATAAATCCACATAAAAAGAAAGACACAAATAACAACACCGCCCAAAAACCGCTCCAACCCAAGGCCTTGAAATTAACAGCATAAGGGTAAAAGAAAATCACTTCCACATCAAACAAAACAAACAGGATGGCTACCAAAAAATATTTGATGGCCATTGGTTGGCGGGCATCGCCGTGGCTTTCAATACCACTGGCAAAATTTTGAAGCTTATCTGTTGTTTTTCTTTTAGGTCCCAGAAGGTGAGTAACCACGATCAGCAAAACAATCAGCCCAACCGCAAACAGGATTTGAAGACCCACGGGGAAATAGCTTCCCGCACTGTTAACATCAGTAACCTTTTTTGCGAAATCGGTTTGAAGAAAATAAAACATAGTTTTTCAAATGGGCAGGCAAAAATAAGCCAGAGTAACGAATTGCAGCGTTAATATTTAACATGAATATCTTCATGCAAAAAGGCCTTCCGGGGAAGGCCTTTTTTTCTAAGTGTTTTATTTATTACTGTTTGGTCTTTGTCTTTGTGTCAGGTGTTTTTGTTTTGGTTTCGGTTTTTGCCGCATTGTTTGACGAGTTTGTTTTTTGCGTTGCTGGTGCTTTAGTACCGGTTTTAGTTAATTGCGTTTTAAGGCTATTCAAAATAGCATCATCTGGATTAAATGCCAATCCTCTATCTACATAAATAATAGCGGCAGCCCTATCTTCTTTTACATTGTTAGTATATGCCGCCAAATATTTGGCAGCTTCTATACCGCTAGTCTTGTATAACTCGCGATTTTTATCCGTTTCTGCTATTTTCAATACTTGTTCATACTCAGGAATAGCTATGCCTTGCGTTAGAGCAGTATCTATTTGGACTCGAGCTCTTCCACTCCACACATGTCCATATATACTGTCCGGAAAAGATTTAGTATAAGCTTGGAATAAGCTATCTGCTTTATTGAAATTACTGGCATAATAAAAAGCAGTTCCAATAGAGACTAAATTTTGCGGATTGGCATTCGCTCCTTGTAGCTTAAAAAGAATCAAACTTAATTCACCTTCCAATTCTCTATTTCCAGCCTTTCTCGCATCATCCAATGCTTCCCTTAAAACCCTAGCTGCCTGCTCTGGATTCTTTTCTTTTGCTTTGTTAATATCTGCTAAGATTACATCAGGATTGCCCTTTCCACAAGCTTGAGCATGCATTAAATAATCCATAGCATCAATCTGGTCCTCATTTTTTTCTTTCTCAAAAAATTGATTGGCATAGGTACAAGCAGTAGCTGTATCCTTACTGCCCATATAACTATAAGTAAGCAGACGGTACACTCTTGGTCTTGGATTATTATTCGTTTGACTAATAATACTCTTACCTAAATTAATAGCTTCAGAGAATTTATCCTGGACAAAAGCAGTTTGCGCCTGGATATAAATATTTTCTGGACTCGGGTCGGAACTGCTCACATATTTATTTGCCAAACCTTCTGCAGTAGTAAAATCTCTTTTGCCTCTTAGATAATAATTATACAACCTTTCGTAAGCAGGAGCAAACCTTGGGTCAGCGGCTACAGCCCGGTTATAAAGGTCGATTACAACATCCCAATCATTGGGCTGCCTCCATGATTTTTGAGTTTCGTAAATTCTTCCGGCCTGGTACAATGCAGGTGCGAAATTCCCTGCTTTATTATAAGCCTGGATAGCTGCACCACCATCACGTTTTTTGCGGTAAGCGTTTCCAAGATTCAGAAAAATGTCCGGGTTGTTTGGAGCCAGTTGAGCGGCTTCGTTCAATTTCGAAATGGCGTAATCCAGGTCAGTTTTGTTTTGTTCAGAGTACGACTCAACAATTGAGTGCCCTATAGCATTTAAAATATTGGGATCGTTTCCTTTTTTCCCTTTACTTGCATTAATAGCCGTTTCAAAACGCTGACGGGCTTCTGCTGCTTTTCCCTGCGTCAACTCCACCTGGCCCATCCCTACAAGAATCAAAGGAGCATTATTGCTCGCAGCTAATGCCTTTTCATATATAGCTTTTGCACCGTTAACATCGTTGTTATTGAGGTAGGTCTGGCCCAGCCAATAATTGGCCTCTATATTGTTTGGATTGGATGACAGTAGCTTTTCAAAGGTCGTTTTCGCACTTTGATACCTTTCCGCATACAGATCATTTATTCCCTGCTGAAGATTCTGTGCCAGGGCGCCCAGGGACACCAATGCAGAAAAAAATAGGATTGCTGTTTTCTTCATCGTTCTTTTTTCTTTTTAAGAGGTTAAAATTATTCTTTTAGTTTACTTATTACTTGTTAATTGTACTGTCCAATTCTGCGTCTCTTACATAGTTAGGTAAAATTACCGGCATTACGTAAGCTCTCCTGAAAATTAGTTGTCCCTGCATGGTATACAAAAAATGCGCAAAACCATGCGCCAGTCCCCGGTGGCCTTCTTTTAATGTATATACTACATCCCGTACCATTGGATAACTTTTGGTGTAAATAAAATATTGCGAAGGCTTAATGTAAAAACCTGCGCTGTCCGTGCTTTCCACAAAAGCTGTTTTCACCTTTTTCATGTAAGAAAGTTGTGAAGTATCGTCTTCATTACCTATCCAGCTATAACCCACAAATCCGATAGCGTTTGGCGTTTTGGAGACATAATCGATAACGTCCACGCTGCTTTGCGCCGCCTGAACATTTTTGCCCAGGCTCCCCCCCTTCAACACAGAATCTATCATAAACCGCACCGTACTGGTAGCCCGTGTGCCATCAAACACAGGAATTAAATTTTCTTTAGACTTTCCGGCCAGCAGGTCTCGTATTTCCTGCATGCTAAAAAAACTATCTTTTGCTGCCGGGTTCACAATAACGGCTACCAGATCCCTGGCTACCACAAGCTTATCCGGCATCACATGCCCCGAGTCGATCATATATTTCTCTTCTGCTTTTGTGTAACCCCTTGTAGCAATCACCATCTTTATTGAATCCACTCTAAAATCTTTCAAACATTCTGCTTCCGGCTTATAATGAACGATAATTTTAGTAGCAGGATATAAAGACTCATACACTTTCACTTGTTCGTCAATAACGGGCTTAAAGCTTTCATCGCAACTGATATGGATGGTGCCCCTGTTGAACATATCGGGCAGCTCTGCTCTTTTTTGCTCATCACTCTTGCATCCAGCCAGAAAAGCCATACCTGCCAGCACTAACCAAACGATCCTGTCTCTCATTTAAAATAATTCTTTTTATAACCTCTGTATATTCTCCAGGCTCCGTACAAGACAAATAAAACCCCAAGTCCTTTGCGGTTGATGTCATCTAAATTTCCAACCTTGTAAATAAGTAATAAAGTTCCTGCCACAACCAAAAGACCACCCATGATAAAATCCATAAATGATCTTATTCGTGCCGTTCTTTTTCTCTGCTGTTCTTCAAAATCTTCGAGCATACATTTTTTTGAAAGGAGCAATTTAAAACAATTTACTCTTCCATCCCTATAAAGGTCACTGGTTGTGTAAAAGCCCTGGCTATTGGCTGTCCGTTTTGAATAGCAGGCTTCCACTTTAGCATTTTCTTTAATACACGGATCACTTCATTATCGAAAACTTTTCCGGCTGATTGCACCACTTCAAAATCGGCTATAACACCATCAACGGAAACAAAGAACCGGATGGAAACTGTTTTCTTTTCGCCAGGCTCCAATCCGGCCGGTGCATTTAAATTTTTACGTAAGAAATTCATCCATGCGTCCTGCCCTCCGGGGAATTCGGGTTCTCTTGAGGGTGCCATCTCTATTGGCTTCACTTCTTCTTTTACAGGTGTTTTTTCAACTACCGCGTCATTTATAATCGGAATATTATTGGCGGCTGGGCCATCAATATTGCGGTTGGAGATAATACTGTTCATTAAATCATCCTGGGTTGTCATTGGGTTTTTCACAAGGTCATCCTCCTTAATTACCAGGTTAACAAAATTTCTTTCCTTCACTACAGGAGGAGGTGTTGTTTGCTTAGGAATAATTGGATCTGGCTTTTTAATGCTTGGAGGAATTATTTTGTTTATAACTACTACTTCCTTTTTATCATCGTATATAACTGGACTGGAAGAACGATCCATTCGGGCAAGAAAGAGAAACAGTAAAACACTGCTCAAAGAAATTCCCAATGCCATTCCCAACCTGCTATTGTAGTTTTTTCTCAGTACATAAGCACCGTACTGTTTGTTCCGGTTGTCAAAAAGGATGTCCAGTACATCCGCTTTAAGGATCTCATTGCTGGTCATAATTGTAGGTTTAATGTGTATAATAATGAACCAGGATAGGATGTTGCGGTTACCGGTAACTGATCAACTTTGCTATTGAGATGAATGAAGTTTTCATTTCCATAACTTTTATAAAAAAATCTTAAGAAGCACTTAATGTAATTTT
>JAGIAB010000090.1:0-2366 GCA_017745135.1 Flavisolibacter sp. | reverse complement strand
GTTTAGGAAATATCTGCCGCAGTCCACTGGCAGAAGGTGTTTTGAAACATAAGGCAAAGCAGGCCGGACTAAATTGGCAGATTGATAGTGCCGGAACAAACGGCTATCATGTTGGAGAAGCGCCGCATCATCTTTCCCAAAAAGTAGCCCGCTTGAATGGCATTGACATTTGTGAGCAAAGAGCAAGAAAATTTGTGAAGGAAGATTTTGACCGCTACGATAAAATTTATGCAATGGCGGATGACGTGATCGACGATATCAGGAGAATTGCCAAAGACAAATACGATCCTTCAAAAGTGGATTTATTTATGAATGAATTGTATCCCGGCAAAGATCTTTCTGTTCCTGATCCCTGGTATGGACCTGAACCTGGATATCATGAAGTTTATAAAATGATCAACGAAACCTGTGATGCTATTATCAGAAAATACAATCCCCCTGTCCCCCTAAAGGGGTGACTTAGGTCGTAGAAGCTTTTGTTTATCATCTTTTACTACAGCAGTTAGTTTTATTTTCGAATTAGTAGGCCAATTGTTCTGCAGCCACTCCGCTCTTATTCATACAACCACTCACAAATAAGTTGTTTTTTTGCATCTCCAAATTATATGACTGACAAGAAAAATAAAGACTCCTCAAATCTAAGTCACCCCTTTAGGGGGACAGGGGGTAAACCTTCCCTTCCACAAGGCACACGTGATTTTGGTCCCGATGTTGTTCGTAAACGACAATACATTTTAAATACGATCAAATCAGTTTTTGAATTGTATGGATTTCAGCCATTGGAAACACCTGCCATGGAAAACCTGGAAACATTGATGGGAAAGTACGGAGAGGAAGGAGACAAACTCATTTTCAAAATCCTCAATAACGGTTTAGACAATCCCTCAAAAGAGCAACAGGTAAGGGAAGAATTTGAAAAGGTTTTGCAGGGAAGGAATACAAAGGCAATTACAGAACGGGCACTGAAGTATGACCTCACCATTCCATTTGCCCGGTACGTGGCAATGAATCACAATCAACTTACATTCCCTTTCAAGCGTTACCAAATACAACCTGTATGGAGAGCAGACCGGCCACAAAAAGGAAGGTACCGTGAGTTTTATCAATGCGATGCCGATGTTGTTGGTAGCAATTCTTTGATCAATGAAGTTGAACTGACCAATATCTACAACGATGCTTTTCGAAGATTAGGCATCAACAATTATGAACTAAGAATCAACTCCAGGAAAATTTTACAGGCACTTGCAGAAGTTTCCGGTGGCGTTGATAAAATGATAGACATCACCATTGCCATCGACAAACTGGACAAGATTGGAATTGAGAAAGTAAAAGAAGAACTATCTGGCAAAGGATTGACCACCGATCAAATTGGAGTGATCGAGAATTATCTCAACATCAATGGCAGCAACGAAGAAAAACTAACCGCAATAAAAAAACTATTTGCTGATTCTTCCACCGCCAAACAAGGCATAGAACAAATCGAATTCGTCGTAAACCAAACTCCAAACTCTCATCCCGATAGCTATCGGGACCAAACTCCAAACCTCATCATTGATTTCACCCTCGCCCGCGGCCTTAACTACTATACCGGAATCATCTTTGAAGTAAAAGCTCCTGCAGAAATAAAAATCGGCAGCATTGGCGGCGGCGGAAGATACGATGACCTCACCGGCTTGTTTGGCGTTCCAAACATTCCCGGTGTCGGAATTTCGTTTGGCGTTGACCGTATTTATGATGTAATGGACGAGTTAAAACTCTTTCCTAACGCAATTGAAGTTGGAACTCAGGTTTTATTTTTTAATTTAGGAGCGGAAGAAAGTAAAACAGCTTACGATCTTCTTCAGCAGTTAAGACAAAAAGGAATTGCTTCTGAAATTTATCACGAACCAACGAAATTTGACAAGCAATTCAAATACGCTGAAAAGAAAAACATCCCTTTTGCCATCATTATCGGCTCCAAAGAAATTGAAACGAAAACCTGCGTGATCAAAGACCTTCGAAGCGGCGAACAACGTTCGGTTGCTTTCGAAAGCCTTCCTGAATTTTCATTTGTGTAAATACAATTTGTATCATGAACTATTTAAAAATTCTTTCAGCGATAGTCGTTGCTTCTTTTCTTTTTATATCCTGTAAGAATTCAAAAAGCAAAGCACTTCCCGTTCCTAAAGATGCTTCAATGGTCGTTTATCTCGACGGTGCTTCCATTACTTCCAAAGCCGACTGGAAAGATCTTCTGCAGGCTGATTGGTTTCGCCGCCAGAAGCGAATGACTACTGATAGTTTTGATAAGCAACTGATCGAAGATCCTGAACGGTCAGGCGTTGACCTGAAATCCGATTTCATTTATTTCACGCATAAAAGAGACT
>JAGIAB010000008.1 GCA_017745135.1 Flavisolibacter sp. | reverse complement strand
GTTTTTACGTGAGTGTTTCCTTGTTCATCAGGTTCCATCATGATGGTTTCATTTCTTACCTCATCATTAGGTTCTTTAGCCGTGTAAATCAACAAAACATTGCCCAGTATCTCATCGAAGTCATTGGCTTCGGTGTAATTGTCCATTTTTTTATCTGAGGCAATGTCGGGTAAACTCAAAAACTCTTTTGCATACTTCTGAAACTCTTCTTTTGTTACAAGGCTGGTGTCAGATCTGTCATCAACCGTCGTAATTTTTTTGAAACGTAAATCCAGGGTGTCCATTTTTTTAACTTCTGCCCCCAGGTAATCAACTACCGAAAAGTAAGCCTTTGTACTGTCTAATTTTTTGTTTTTGCAGGATATAAAAAAACAGGTAAATAATAAACCGATCACTAATTTATTCATGAGGTAAAATTACATTTCCGTATAAAACGAAAACCCTGCAAAGATGTTGCAGGGTTATTAAGCAATTAGATTTCTGTTATTCTTTGCCGAATGAGAGGCCTACCTTCAAACCAAAGTCAAACAAATTTTCTTTTACAGGATATTTTTTTAGATAGCTTGAAAGGATTTGGTAGCGTACTTGCGGACCTACCTGCCAGTTTAAATGGCCTGTAGAGTAAGCAACAAACGTTTCAAAATTGGTGTTGATATTCCATCTTCGAACCAAATTTGGCATTTGTGTGTAGTTCTTATAATCGGTAGAAATTACATAGGCTTTATCACCAAGTAAATAGGTGGGTTGTATTGTGGAAGCAATTCCAAGCTGTACTTTATCATCTCCTCTTAACTTCAATTCAATACCAACAGGAGCGGACACCTGCAAATAAAAATTCTGTAACCAGTTTGATTTATACCCAGAAAAGTTGTTATAGTTTGTAACACTTCTTACATAATCAGTTCCATTGCGGTTGCTAAGCCTGATGGTGGCTACCTGGGCGTAGGAGTCAAATGTTTTTATCTCATACCTGTTCACGTTGAATTGAAGTCCGGCCCTAAGCTTTGCATTGCTGGCTACCCGGTATTTTGCGGCAACGCCTAATTCAAATCCAAAAGCAGGTTTGTGGGGAACAATATCTTCGATGTGGTTATCGTTGAGTTTTCGATAACTCACGGTGGGTGTTAAATAGATTTGCCAACCAAATTTTTTCGCCTTGGGCTTATAGCTGTTCAAAACACTTTCAATACTAAGAGGGTCAACAACAGATAATTCTTCCGAGTGGCGAAATTTATTTGCGGGGACCGGGTTGGCCTCAAAATAAGAATCTACAATTGTTGGTGCAAAGAAATTTTGAACCGATGCTTCATTTCTTTGCAGTAGAGTTTGAGTAAATGTAAATTCCTGGTTCTGTTCGCTGCCTTTGGATATCTTAGTTTTCTTCTTTACCGGGAAATTAGCAGCAAGTAAATCTTTATTTACGGCAGGAGCGGGAGAAGTTTTGCTGGTAACTGATTTTTCTGTTTTCGCGTTTGAATTTGTAGTTGGGTTGGAAGAGTTCTTTGCAGATTCATTTATAAAATAATAGCCCAAAGCAGTGGTAAGCAGCAATGAAGTTCCAAGGATCCACCCCATTCTTCTTCTGCGGTTGTTCAAATGTGCTGAAATTCCTTTCCACACTTTTGCTGAAGGCCGCATCTGAAGACTGTCGGTATTGCGCCGAAGAAATTCTTCTATGTTTTCATCTGTAAAATTTCTCTCCATACACAGTTGTTTTTTACGGATTAATTTATCTGCCAGAAGCAGCAATCAAAACTTCTTTTGGTTTATAGATAATATTCTTTCTCACTAAAATATCTTCCAGCATAGCTTTAGCTCTTGTGTACTGGCTGCGGCTGGTGCTTTCTTCAATATCCAGCATCGACGAAATTTCCTTGTGGGAAAAACCTTCAATCGCATACAGGTTAAGCACTGTTCGATAACCAATAGGCAACATGCGGATACATTCAACTACCTCTTTGGCCTGCATAATGGATGGAATGCTTTCTTCACGCACCTGGATGCTGGTAGCATGAACCAGGTCAACACTTTCGTTGAACCGCTTGTTTTTTTTCAGGTGATTGATGCATGTATGGACAATAATTCTCCGGATCCAACCTTCCAAAGCACCTCTGTTCTCAAACGTATGGATCTGCGAAAACACCTTAATAAATCCTTCCTGTAACATGTCTTCAGCATCTTCCCTGTTGTGACCATAGCGGTAGCAAACCACTAACATTTTTGTACTGTACTTTAAGTACAAGGCCTTTTGAGCTGCAGCATTGTTTTTTAAACAACCTTGCAAAATGGCTTCCTCGGTCATAAACTCACTTTGGTTGCCTGAATTTAAGACAATTTTTCCGTTTGAATGCTGCACCATTTGTCGGGAATGCGTAAAAAACCTATATGAGCTTAGTATTTTTTGAATTAAAGCATGTTTGTTTAGTAAGGTAAATTTGAATGCACAGAAATTTTCAAAAAGAAAAGCAAGCAGCATATCTGATTTTTTCTGTCAGAACACTACTTGCTTTCAATAAATCATTTAAGTCTACGCTTCAATTCCTGCTGATACATCAGCCAGAATATTCCCCGTCATTTCTGCAGGGATAGGCAACTCCATCATTTTTAAAATGGTTGGAGCAAGGTCGCCCAATTTACCCGCCTTTACTTCTCCTTTCCATTCCTTGTCGATAATGAAGAACGGAACTAAATTCAGTGTGTGTGCAGTGTTAGGTGTGCCGTCTTCATTAATCATGTAGTCAGCATTGCCATGATCTGCAGTAAGGAAAACGGTATAGCCACTCTTCAATGCTGCCGTTACTACTCTTTCAACACATTTGTCAACTGTCTCTACGGCTTTAATAGCCGCTTCCCATACACCGGTATGGCCAACCATGTCGGCATTTGCATAGTTGAGACAAATGAAGCTGGCCTCTCCTTTTTCAATTTCAGGGACAATGGCATCTGTGAGGCCGTAAGCACTCATTTCGGGTTGAAGATCATAGGTAGCTACTTTAGGTGAAGGCACCATAATCCTGCTTTCACCTTCAAAAGGTTTTTCTCTACCACCACTGAAGAAGAAAGTAACGTGAGGATATTTTTCCGTTTCTGCAATTCTTATTTGTTTCAGATGATTTTGTTCCAGCACTTCACCTAAAGTGTTGTCCAAGTTGTCGTTTTCAAAAATGATGTGCACATTTTTAAATGTGGCATCATACTCCGTCATAGTGGTATAATGCAATTGCAGCGGATGCATTTCCTGCTGAGGAAATTCCATTTGCGTAAGTGCTTTAGTAATTTCCCTGCAACGGTCCGTCCGGAAGTTGAAACAAATAGCAGCATCTCCATCTTTAATAGTTGCTACTGGCGCTCCATTTTCAACAATTACTATTGGTTTGATAAATTCATCGGTTACATTCTCTTCATAGGATTTTTCAACGGCAGCTACGGCGCTGGTTGCGTCGACTCCAATGCCTTTCACCATGGCATCATAAGCAAGTTTTACTCGCTCCCACCTGTTGTCGCGGTCCATGGCAAAATATCTTCCGCTAACGGTTGCAATTTTTCCTACGGTTTTGTTTGCATGTTCTTCCAGCTCCCTGATGAAACCTAAACCACTTTTCGGATCACAATCTCTTCCATCGGTAAATGCATGAATGAAAACCTGGGATAAACCTTGCTGCTGACAAACATCCAATATTGCTTTTAAATGATTAATATGAGAATGAACACCGCCATTACTCACCAATCCTAACAAATGCAAAGGCTTGTTATTTTGTTTTGCATAACGGATCGATTCGAGCAATGTTTTGTTTTTTGCAAACTCGCCATCGCGAACGGCAACATTGATCCTTTGCAATTCCTGGTAAACAATTCTTCCTGCACCAAGATTTAAGTGACCTACTTCAGAATTTCCCATTTGTCCTTCAGGTAAACCAACAGCTTCTCCGCAGGTTGTTAAGGTAGTGTTAGGGTATTTTGAATACAAAGAAGTAACAAATGGCACATTGGCGTTTTGAATGGCGTCTGCAGACTTCACTTTTCCAAGCCCCCATCCGTCCATTATAATTAAAATGATTTTTCGTTTAGACATGTTTTTTGAATTCAGGCCGCAAAGCTATAAAAAGGTGAAGGTTTTGTTTAATTTAGAGCCAACCAATTTCAATAAAATTAATGGCATACTATTCGACGATAGCTTGCAAACAAATTTTTATGAGAAAGATCATCTTTCTTTCCACTCTTGTTATTGCCTTTTTTATGACAGCATTTAAACCAATTGCAGGTTTAGATGATGTGATCAATGCTTTAAAGACAGGCAATGCACAGGAACTATCTAAGTACATTGATGACAATGTTGAGATATCACTTCCCGGCAAATCAGATAACTACAGCAGGGCGCAGGCCGTGATGGTGCTTAAAGATTTTTTTAATAACAATGGTGTTACAGGCTTTGATGTTCAATTCAAAGGAGAGAATGGAAGCGGTCAATATTGTATAGGAAATTTAAAAACGAGATCTGGTGTTTATCGCACAACAGTGTTCATGAGAGCAAAGGACAATAAACAGTTGATTAAAGAAATCAGGTTCAAAGCCTCTTGATGAAATAAGAAGAATTTAATGAACCCGTCTTTAGAGATGGGTTTTTTTATGAAAGAAACTTTCTACCACTCATTCCGATTATTCATTACGCATAATTTTGCCCAATGAAAGATTTTGATGTACACCTGTACAGACTGATTGATGAAGCTTTGAAGGAGGATGTTGGCGATGGCGATCACTCTACTTTATGCTGCATGCCTGCAGATGTAAAAGGTAAAGCCGTTTTAAAAATTAAGCAGGACGGAATTTTAGCCGGTGTTGATGTTGCGGAAAAGATATTCAAATGCAAAAAAATCAGCTCGCATTTTATCCGGCACAAGAGCGATGGTGAAGAAATGAAAGCTGGTGAAATAGCTTTTGAAGTGGAAACGTTTGTTCATACCATTTTGCAACTGGAACGTTTAGTATTGAACTGTATGCAAAGGATGAGTGGGATCGCCACACTTACAAAACAATACACAAAAAAGTTGGAAGGCTACAAAACCAAATTATTGGATACAAGAAAAACAACTCCCAATTTTCGTTTGTTGGAAAAAGAAGCGGTTAGGATTGGAGGCGGTATCAATCACCGCTTTGGTTTGTATGACATGATCATGCTAAAGGATAATCACATTGATTATAGTGGCGGAATAGAACAAGCAATTAACAGAGCTTATGATTATGTTGAGCGTTACCGTCCCGATTTAAAAATTGAAGTGGAAACAAGATCACTGGAAGATGTTCAGAAAGCAGTAAGCATTGGAAAAGGAAAAGTGTTTCGTCTAATGTTGGATAACTTCTCACCTCAACAAATTACTGAAGCATTGCAATTAATCGACGGTGCTTTTGAAACCGAAGCCAGTGGCGGAATTAATTTAGATAATATTGAAGAATATGCAGCCACCAATGTTGATTACGTTAGCGTTGGTGCAGTTATTCACCAGGCAAAGAGTTTGGATTTAAGTTTGAAAGCAGAAGTCTGAACCGGGATTTGTAAGATTAATGGGATTTTTGGGATAATTTTTTCGATCAATGAGTAAGAAAAATAAAAGCGATAAACGCGGATTTGTTTACAGCACTGATCCGAATTTTCAATTCGAAAATGAAGAGGAACAAAGTGCTGAGACATTGCCTGCAAAACAGCAGAAGCTGCGTATACGATTGGAAACAAAACATCGTGGCGGTAAAACCGTTACTTTAATTGAAGGTTTTATTGGCAAAGAAGAAGACCTGGAAGATATTGGAAAAAAATTGAAAAACTATTGCGGTACCGGCGGCTCTGCAAAAGATGGCGAGATTATTATACAGGGAGATCAGAGGGAAAAACTGTTACAATGGTTTCAGAAGAATGGATATACCAATGCGAAAAGAATTTAGGCTGATTCTTTAATGCTCCTTGATAAAAAGGTTTGTGTTTGTGATGACTCCTTCACAATGTACAATAGCGATAAGAACGTATACGCTGTGCGACGCAACGAAAGCTGAATAGATAGATAGACTTCTGGTTCATAAAAAAATCTCTCACAGATAACACAAAAGAAAACGAAACTTTACCAAAAAAAGTCTTCACTACGAAGACTTCAATATTTTTCCATTCATCCAATCTCCCTAAATGCCCGTTCGGAAGACTAATTATACTTAAACGGAGTTACCATATCAAAGGCGGGAATATTTACTTCAAACAATTCTTTGGTATGTAAATTCTCCATCAGGTAAGAGCCGTGCATTCTGCCAATCTCAGTATGTAAATTACATCCGCTCACATATTGATATTCCTCGCTTGCACTGATCACCGGCTGCATGCCTACCACACCTTCACCTTCTACTTCGCGATAGCTTCCATCACTGTCGAATATATGCCAGTGACGGCTGTGCAATTTCACCGGGAATCCATTATGGTTTTCTATCGTAATGCGGTATGCGAACATGAACTCCGATTGCAGAGGATTGGAATAATCCTGCTGATAAAATGTTTCCACGCTTACCTTAACACCTTCCGAAATCATGCTTACCATAGCCATTCAAATTTGGTTCGATTAGTATAAAACAAAGTTGTTGCCAATTTAACACTGTATTTATTTGGGGAAAAACTTTCTACAAGATTTATTTTTGTCGCTCTAAACCTATACGAAATGAAGATAGCAGTGGCAAAGGGCGACGGCATTGGTCCCGAAATTATGGACGCAGTGTTGAAAATTTTCGACGCCAACAAAGTAAGCCTTGAATATGAATTTGTTGAGATGGGGAAGTGGGTATTTGATAAAGGCTTTTCCAACGGCATGACTCCCGAAGCTCAAAGGGTTATCGAAGAATTGGGGATTTTATTCAAAGGTCCGATGGAAACTCCCAAAGGCAAAGGAGTAAAAAGTGTGAATGTGACTGCACGAAAGACCTGGAATACGTACGCCAATAAACGAACCTTTCAAACACTTCACGGAGTAGATACCGTTTTTAGTAAGGCCGGGATCCTTATCGACCTTACCATTGTTCGCGAAAATATTGAAGACACTTACGGTGGTATTGAGCACATGCTTACCCATGATGTGGCTTTAAGCCGACGTTTTATTACAAGACCTGGAAGCATGCAGGTGATCCGTTATGCTTTTGAAATGGCTAAGCAAAAGGGAGCAAGAAGAATTACCTGCGGCCACAAGGCTAACATCATGAAGCTGACGGATGGGTTGTTCCTTGAATGTTTTTATGAGGTAGCAAAAGAATTTCCTGATTTAAAAGCAGATGATAAAATTGTAGATGACCTTGCTATGCAATTGGTGGTGAAACCTGAGCAATATGATGTGATTGTGATGACCAATTTACAGGGTGATATTATTTCTGACCTATGTGCCGGGTTGGTGGGAGGATTGGGTTTTGCCCCTTCTGCGAACATTGGAGATCATATTTCCATTTTTGAAGCTGTGCACGGAACGGCCCCTGATATTGCCGGGAAAAACATTGCCAATCCCACAGCTTTATTGTTGAGCGGGCTGGCTATGCTTCGGCACCTCGGTTTTACGGAAAATGCTGCAGTCATCGAAAATGCATTGCTCTATACTTTGGAGCAGGGAATTCATACCGGCGATTTTGGTGATCGTTCTACTCCCTCATTAAATACAACTCAGTTTGCCGATGCCATTATTTCTAATTTTGGTAAAACGCCTAAAGCGAATGCGAGACCATTGTTAGCCAACAATCCTGAAACACCTGCGGTGTGCCATTTAGATAGAAATGCTATGATGGTTTCGAAAGAAGATGAGCAGGAAAAAATTGTGGGTGTTGATATGTTTATTGAAAGCATCGATCAGCCGGACAGCATTGCACAAAAATGTTTGCATCATGGAGGAACGAAGTTCAAACTGCTCAGCATTAGTAATCGTGGTACCCAGGTTTGGCCTACAGGTTCTAAATACACCAATCTTGTGAATCAATACAATCTTCGATTTGAAGCTTTGAATGAGCAGGCACTAACACAACAGGATATTATTGGTTTGTATGTAAGCTTAAGCGCTGATTATAAAATTTGCTCGCTGGAGTTGTTGAATATGTGGGGAGATAAAAGAGCGTATAGCTTGGCGCAGGGACAATAAAATTTTTCATCAGGAAACGCAAATAAAAAAGGGTTGTAATCAAACAACCCTTTTTTATTTGAAAGAATTAGGTTTAATCTTTTAATCCTAGATATTTCTGTACCTGTTTATAATCATTCCAATTTATTGCTGAACGTGCAGTTGTTCCGCCTGGTATTAATATATAACGATATTGATAATATTTAGCCCCCTGAAAAGTTTCTGTTGAACCATCATCGGTAGAAAGAAGGTCTATACGGCCAACCGAAAAGTAAGGGTTCATGCTTCGTATGAATAGATAGTTATAGACTAAGTCGGTTAACGGCAAAGGCGCTACAAATGGAGAAGTTGAATTTCCAGCGTTGAGATACACTTTAATTTCTCCTTTGTTTAAAATATTCAAATCCAATTTTGCAGCATTTATACGACCTGTCCATGCAACCGTATCAATTGTTCCATTTGTCTGAGTATCCTTTAGAGGGGTAAATGCCACATCCAACCAATCCGAATAAATAACATTCGCTGTTCCTGCCGGTCCTGCTGGCCCCGCTGGTCCTGAAGGTCCTTGTGGCCCTGCTGGTCCCGCTGCACCTGCCGGCCCTGCTGGTCCTTCTTTGCTGCATGAAACAATAGTCGTAATCAAAGCTATACTCAATATAAATGGTAATAGCCGGAAGGTCTTTCTCATAAATTTTCGGTTTTGTGTGATTAATATGATATGTTTTTGAAGATAACAATTTCCATCCGCTCACCGTTGACTACGCATCAAAATTTTATTGTACCAATTCAAGACTGATCCATGCTTTTGCATCGGTTGAACTTACCATGTCGTACGAAGACGGACCCGTTTGTACAAAATAATAACCCTGTGGCAGTAACAACTGGTTTAAGGATTGTCGTACCGGACCCGATGAAGGATACGTTCCATAAAAGCCAAGATTCGTAAATATGGCACGACCATCAACTGTGAACTGTGCTCTTGGTGCTGCGCCATATAAGAGCTCTAATCCATTTCCAGCCGCATTAATAAATACGGGAGCAAACAAATCGTTGCTGCCAGGGTTGTAGTTCGGCCAATACACCACGAAATAATAATTGGGGACCGATTTTAGATTAAAGGCATCATCTACACCATTCACATGAAATCCATCAAGTGAAATCCAATAGCCTCCACTGCTGGCTGCAGTTTGCCACCATCTTTGTGGAGCCGAAAGATCAACTTTTAAAGGTTTGTTAGCACCAGATATGGTTGTAGCAGTGCCGCTTACTTTTACGTTCAATACACCATTTGTTGCATCCCAGCTTACAATTTCCAACCCGTTCAAAGTTTGTGTGCCGGTATTGAAGGGCGTAACAAATACAACTCCTGTAGCACTATAAGAATAGGAAGTGGTGAACTGCCTTGAATTACCTCCGCCATCTACCCAGGTAAATGTTACGGTTCTTGAAACCGAATTAATTCTTACATCGTAATTGACCCCGCCAATATTTATTCTTCTGAAATAGTTCAGGATTTTATTGATGTTTTCAAATCCCAATGTAGTGGCCCATCTACCATTTTGCCATGCATCAAAATCTGCCTGGGTAGCTTTAACCAGAGTAAGTTTAGTACCATGTACTCTGCCTGTAAGCAACACACTGTCTGCAGTTAAAGAATCCAGGGAAAATTCAAAATCAGAAGCAAGGCCTACTCCATAGTCGCCTCCATTTACAGCAGCATCAGGATCAGAGAGCAGGTGCAGATAAGAATAGGTATCAAAAAGAAGAGCCGGTGTTTGCAAAGCCTTTAAACGATAGCTGCTTTCTCTTGCTGTTGTAGCAGTTTCCAGGTTGAAATCGGAAAACATGTTGACACGGTTCGAATTATCAAAGCGAAAATGAAAATGGTAAATAGCACCATTTTGGGTGCGGATGGTTCCGTTCCATCCGGCAGCCGAACCTGTCAATGCAGATTCGTATTTTGCTAAAGCAGTATTGATACGCTGGTCGGGAGATTCTTTAAATGCTGTATCATATTTTTTGCACGCAGAAAAAATAAATACAGAAGAGATCAAAAGAACAACACTGATCTTAAAATAATTTTTTCGGTTCATTGCCGATGTATTGATTAATAAATTTCATTTACGATTGCGTTCCTTACACGTAGTTGCAGGGTATAAAAATCAATATTCCACGCCTGCTTAAAATAATTCACTACGATGGATTCTTTTTGTCTCAGCTTAGCCTTTGCTTCTGCGGCGGTTGTGCCACGAACACTGCTGCCGGTTATGCTGTTTACTATGGCATCAAATCCTGATTTTCCTTCAATCAGCATAATAGAAATCATTTCTGCAAAATCTTCCCCCGGACTTGATAAAGCATAAGCGGTTACATATCCATCCTGCCGTGCCGCATAGTCATTTGTATTGATCCAGTCTGCTGTATAAAACCCTTTGGTTACATTGTCAAATTCAACCGGCCTGCGAATGGTTTGATCCAGTATGTGCGAAAATTCGTGATGTATTACATGGAACATTTGTTTCAGAACGGCCGAATCTGCAGGGACATAACCAGCCATGGTTTTGTTTTTGAAATCGTTCAACAGGTAAAGAACAATTTTGCGTCCGCCCTCCGCAGTTCCCAAAGTAATGCTTCCATCCATGTTCCAGTTGGCACTGCCTGCCAATACAAAAAGTTTTGGAGAATATCTTTTAAAGAAAAGCTCACCTCCCTGCAAAATATAAGGTTCCATCCAAACCCTTTTTACTGATCGCATAACCGGTATCACTTTCTCTTCTTTTGGAGGAACAATGTTTTTATTGAGATCCAATTCAGACTGATCCCATTTATATTTTGTAGCGATGTTATAAGGTATTACCAAAGTATCGTGCAGCCATTTATCGATAGCAGTGGGTGTCCAGGTGTCGCCTCCAAGTCCGGAAATATCATCCACTACCAATGGGTCTTCTTTTCTGCAGGAGAAAAAAACAACTGAGCCAAGAAGAAGTACTAATAAAAATTTTGATCGCATAATTCGTTTAAATTTTATCTGGGATTTTGATCTATTCCTGATTGTTTAGCTGTTGGTGGTATTTGAAATACACGGCGGGGATCGTTTACACCAAGTGTAAAGGTTTCTCCTAAAACAGTACGATGAACCACCGGTATCTGGTATCTCAATATGTCAAACCAGCGCAAACCTTCATGCACAAACTCACTTCTTCTATAAGCAAGGATGGTATTGATCAATCCTTGTTGCGTATCGGAAGTGCCAAAATATGAATTGATTTTTGCTGTGGTCAGATTGTTAGTAGAAGGATTGTAAGCAGTAATCCTGGTGCTGAGATAGGTATTCAACAAAGCGATCGCACTATTAAACTGGTTGTTGTAGGTATAGGCTTCGGCCAGGTTAAACAAAACTTCTTCTACCGTAAATAAAGGAACCATTACATATCCATTTCCTATATCTGCATTAACGGATACTCTTACAAAATATTCATTGATCTTAGGAACAATAAAATGGTTTTCTGAATAGAAACCTGTAGCAAATGCCCACTGTCCCCCGGCAACAGGAACCGTTCTTAAGATTTGGTCTCTCACCGCGGGTGTCATTGCATACCTGCCAAAGGAATTGGTGCGCCACCAGTAAGAATTGGTTTCAGCCAATAAAAGGTTGGCATTTTCTGTAGCCTTTGCATAACGTGGAGCAATTTCATTCAAACCAATTGTTGAGTACTCTGTATTCCAGGGTCTCAGGTTTGAAGCAAAATCGTTATTGGGCACTGCTTGTGAACCGTATTGAATGACCTTTGGATAATCTCTTTTATAAAGAAAAAATCTTGCAGCAAAAGCGTTGGCCGCAGCTTTATTGAAATGATACTTGGGAACTGAATAAGATTTGTCATCGATGTATGGTAATCCTTCCAGTAAATCTTTTTCAATACTGGCATAAACCGAAGCCACTGTGCCACGACTGTATTGCTTGATAAAATTTTTCTCCGGTTCAGTTACATAAGGAATCCCGGGATCGGATGCAGCGGTTGCAGGATCGTAAAATTTGGCAAAGATGTTTACCAGCATAAAGTGAGCATAAGCTCTTGCTACCAATGCTTCTGCTTTTTGTGCCGTATAGGCATTTGGGTTTGATGCTTTACTGATGGCTTCTAAAGCCTGGTTGCAGGCTGCAATAGCATGATAGCAGGCAAACCAGTAAAACTCAGGAGTGTCTTCGCCAATCGATCTTGTATCCCTGAAAAAGAAAGCGTCAGCATTGACAACATTCAAATCAGGACTACCGGCATCACCAGAACCAATGTCACCTACATTATCGGTTGATGTTTCAGTGAAAGGAATATAATTGGCACCGGGATATGCTCTACCCAATAATTGAGAAACTTTTTCCGGTGTATCCAGCGTTGCCCTGTTATCAGGTTCTTTCTCCAGGTATTTATTGCACGAAGGAAGAAAGACAAATCCCGCTACAACAAATAAAAGATGTTTGATTTTTATAGTGCTCATTGTATTCTTCATAGTTTACTACAGTGTGAGTTTGAGTGAAAGTGTGATTTGTTTTTGAATCGGCTGGGCCACACCACCTGCATTGAAAAATTCAGGATCCTGTCCCTGTAATTTTTTATCGGAATAGATCAGCCAGAAGTTGGAAGCTGCCGCGGTAAGAGAACCACTCTTAAATACAGATAAACGTTTTAATGCAGAAGCTCCAAGCTGGTAGGTCAGCGAAACCGTTTTCAATCTTGCAAAGCTGCCATCAGCTACTCTTGCTGTTGAATAATTATAGTTGTTGTAAGGATAAGTGCCGGTAGCGCCTGATAAATAGCTGTAATAAACATCTGAAATAGCAGGGATGTTTGTGATATTTTCGTCACCAGGCATTTCCCAGCGATCGAAAAATTCTTTAGGCATAGCATCCAGGTCCACATAAGCACTTCTGAACGCAGGATACAAACGGATTTTATTGCCGGCCTGGTAGGTAATAAAAACATTCAGGGCCCAGCTTTTATAATTAAATGTGTTTGAAAAACCTCCCGTGACTGGCGGATCAACAGGACCATCATAAACCAAATAATCGATTTTATCATCTTGAAGAAAGACGCCCTGTCCAACCTTTCCTGTTTCATCAATGAATAAAGGAATCCCTGTCTTATGATCAAGACCCTGGAAGTTCAGGGAGAATAAACTGTTCACAGGATAACCAACCCTGTTGCCACCTTCCGCTTTCACCAGATCAAAGATCAAAGGAACATTT
Source organism: Flavisolibacter sp. (assembly GCA_017745135.1). GTDB lineage: Bacteria > Bacteroidota > Bacteroidia > Chitinophagales > Chitinophagaceae > Flavisolibacter. The sequence goes on along the minus strand of JAGIAB010000008.1, from coordinate 12,064 downwards.
TCCGCATTGGTAATTTCTGTTTGGTTGAAGCCAAAGGTGATGGTGGATCTCCATCCGAGATCTTTTTGCTTGATGATCTGGCCATTCACCAAAAATTCAAAGCCGTACGATTTCATGTTAGCATAGTTGGCTACTTTGTAGGCCTCACCACCAATGCCTGAAGTTTTAATACGGCTGATCAGGTCAAAGCTTCTTCTATGATAAGCATCCACACTTGCACTGATCCTGTTTTGGAGCAAGCCAACATCAATGCCTACGTTAGCCTGGTAGTTTTTCTCCCAGGTCAGGTCGTTGTTTTGAAGGTTGATAATGTCGATCACAGATTCTCTTTCATCAGCATAAGGCCTGTTGGTAGTAGCACTTTTTAATACCACAGCCGCATTGGTTGCAGGACCAAGACTCGCCGTAATACCATAGCTTGCCCTCAGCTTCAGGTAATTGATTGCATATATTTTTTGCATGAAACTTTCCTGATCCACATTCCAGGCACCACCAAAGCTCCATGTTGGCAACCATCTTGCATGTCTTGAAGCACCCAACACATTTGAACCATCATACCTTACCGTTCCATATAAATTGTACTTGCGGTTGTACGTGTATTGGGTGTTGAAATAAAACGCAGCAAAACGATCATAGAACTTTGTCATATCGTAATAAGGAAAATTCGCTTCGATGGTTTGTTTCAATATGCGGTAATCAATGAATGGAATGCCACCATTGTTGTATTGATAACCATAACCTGTGTTGTTGAAGTTTTGCCTGTCAGCATATTTGATCTGTTGTCCCAACAGGAAGCTGACATCGTGAACATCATTAAAAGTGTTATTGTAGTTAAGGCTGTTGCGCAAATCAAAGTTCAGCAACTGGTCTTCATTTCGATTATAAAAACCTCCATAAGGCAACACTACCACTGCCGGATCGTTCGGATGGTCCGGATCGCGATACAAAAATTTATTTCTTTCATTGATGGTTGCATTCTGGTTAGCCCTGTACGCATTTGCCATGTTTGAATTTTCAGTGATCTGGTGCTCACGCGATGATTTTGCATAGCGCAAGGCACCAATAAATTCATAACGCAAATGGTTGTTGAATTTATAGTTTAATTCTCCCTGAAGTTTCAAGTCAATTACATTCAGGTTAATATAGTTGTTAGCTAATTCATTGACGATATTAAACGGAGCAAAGTTCCTTCTGAAGTATTCAAGCTTGCCCGTTGAATCATAAGCGGTAAGTGCCCGGTTGGTATTTAAAGCATAGCTGAAGGGATTGATATCGAAATCGCGGTCAAATTGTCCGGATACAGGATTGCTGGTGCGGTTCAATGTTCCCGGTGCTTTTTGCTGGCGCACTGAACCTACGGTCATAAAACCAACTGATAACTTATCAGTGAAACTGTAGTTATTGCGGAAGTTAAGAGTGTACCTGTTTACCTTATCGGCAATGGTCCATCCGTTATCATGATAAAAGCTGGTAGAGAAAAATGATTGTGATCTGTCCGTACCTGCGGAAATGCTGAGTGAATGTTCCTGGATCAATGAATTGCGGAAGAGAACATCAAACCAATCGGTATTCGCTCTTGCATAGCGAAGCAAAAAATTCTTTCTTGCTTCCGGTGTGTTTTGCAAAGGGAAGTTACCGTAAGCATCGGCGCTGAGTGCTGTATACATCTGGCCGTATACACCGTAATTAGGTTGATCTAATACATTGTAGTTTAAATAACCCTTACGCTCCAGTTCTCCCAGCACTGACATCTGTTGTGCCGAATTCATGATGTTGAAATCAAGATAGCTGGGCTTTAGCTGAGTACTAAAATTACCGGTGTAGGAAATAACAGGCTTGCCCGATCTTCCTTTTTTAGTAGTGATCACTACAACACCGTTCATGGCACGGGCACCATACAAAGCGGTGGCGGCAGCATCTTTTAAAATGTCAATAGTCTCAATATCATTGGCATTCAATCCGGCTACGGCAGAGCCCAATAGAGTTGTAGGATCTCCGCTTGAAAGCTGATCGTTGGAGATGTTCACGATATCCTCTAACACAACACCATCAACTACCCACAAAGGTTTATTCTCACCATTAATAGATGTAGCGCCACGAACATGAATTTTGGGAGCGGCACCAAAAGTGCCTGAAACATTTTGAACTGATACGCCGGCAGCTTGTCCTTCAAGCATGCGGCTTACATCGGTTACTCCGCTTACTTTTAGCTCATCGGCTTTCAGCGTAGTAGCAGCACCAGTAAATTTTCTTTTGGAAAGAGTTTGAAAACCGGTGATGATCACTTCGCCTAATTGCCCTTCCGAACGAACAAGAGAGACATCGAATGCAGCTTGCCCGGTGTATGCCAGCGTTTGCGGTGTTTTACCCGCATAAGAAATACGGAGACTGTCTCCGCGTCTTCCCTCAATAAAAAATATACCTGCCGTATTGGTGCTTGTGCCCTGTCCGGTCCTTAGATTTTGAACGGTAGCCCCCGCTAATGGAAGGCCATCTTCAATACTGGTTACTTTACCTGTTATCCTGATGGAAGTGTCCTGGAAATACCGGTTGCCCGCACCATAACTATGAGAAGATATCAATCCAAAAGCAAGGAAGAAAGCCAGATTTAATAATGCGATTTTGTATTTTGATAGGAGCTGGCGGTAGTCAATTGCAAAGGTCATAAACAGCCTCATTTGAATTAAAAAAGACAATAAAAATGTGCGAAACGTTGTAAATGTACCCTAAAATAATTCATTTGTTTAGGGCAAATTGCCCTGTTAAGGATGAATTTTACCGAGGTATATTCAAAATATAAACGTATTTGAAATCATATAGTTGCTACGGTCAAAGAGATGATCGGAAGAGGGCTTTACAGGATTAGATTTGAAATTTAGGAGGTGATATTTCTTCACCAGCTTCGGTGATAAACGGTGGTTGGGTAAATTATATTGTGTGCTGCACAGCACTGATTATGAAGACGCAGGCTTTGTCTGCCGGCTTCAACGTTTGAGGTTGTTCAAAGAAGATTGCAGATTTTATTAACCAAGCTTATTTTCTTGGTTTGAAAATTCTTTCTAATCCCTGTAATTCTAAAAGATCAAAATCATTAATTCCTTTTTCATAACCTGCATGAAGAGTGATTGGATCGGAAACTAAACTCCATTTTTTTTCATTGGATTAAATGAATGTGGTTGAGCTTTTGTTCGATTGCCACAAGGGTTATAAGAATGCAAGTCAGCTATGTGGAACTTTCCTCTTAATCCCATCAATCCCACAAATCCCCGTTCAGATTACTTCGGCTTATACTTCGCTTCCTGAAAAATCTGCCTTGCCGGCGTCGCCAAAATTTCCTGTACACTCATTTTCGGATTTTTCTCTGCAAATTTTTCTACAATGCGCCATCCTATCCATTGACCAATATTCCCGGGAGTACCGTTTCCCTGAAGGTCGTGAGGCATATCCTGGGTGAAAGGACCTTCACCCAAATAATTTTTTAAACGTTCCTGTTCAACGGTATAAGGGTCGGGAGTGTTTTTTAAAAATTCTCCCCAAATATTTCCTTCATTTTTTTTAATGAATTCTGTTTGATTTTTAGTGTAACCGGTTTTTAAACTATCGGGTGTGCCGGGTAAAAATTTATCCAGCAAAAACCACTGTTTCCCTTTTTCGATCATTTGTTCTATCAGCACACCCGATTCTGTGGTGTCAGGATAAATGGTATTGGCAATGGCACGAAGAGAATTCGGGACAATGAATTCCTCGTTGAATCTTCTTCTTAAATAATCGGGGTAGAGGTTTGGGTCGTACTCGTCAAAATCTTTTCCCATAAACATTTGCAGCCTTATGATTAATGTATCATGATAAAAGACGGTTCCATAAACTAAATTGGGATCATCAGGATTGAAGCTTTCAACTGACGCAACAACCGCAGGTGTTTTGAAAGAAGGGTAATAATACTTCACATATTTAAAACCTTTCTCAAGGCCGCTTTTAACATCATTCAGGTTATTGTATTTTTTTTGCACCGCTTCGTACAAAGGTTTGATGGTTCTGTAATAAAGCCGTGTTGCGTCTTCATAGGTTTGGCCTCCGTGTTTCACCATGGGCTCAATGGGAGACAGAAATTCGGAATACAAGGGCAGGAAGGAGGGGTACTTCCTGTTCAATTCGTTCAATGATTGATCCAAACGGTTGGTGTCCATTGAAAAGAAATCTTTATCAAAACGAAGAATGTTTACATCAACTTTGATGTCTGAAACATTTGGTTTGTTATTTGAGTTATTGCAGGAAATCAACAGTAAAATCAATAGGGAGCTAAGTGTCAATCGCATGCCCTTCTGAACGGTTTTATTCATCATTTATTTCGGAACTTTACAGTTTAACAGATTCAACGAAGATGAAGATTTTTTTAGCGCAGCAAAATTATCATATTGGCAATTTCGAAGAGAATGCAACAAAAATTATTGATGGTATTAACAAAGCAAAGGAAGCCGGCGCTGATCTCGTGATGTTTTCTGAATTATGCATTTGCGGTTATCCTCCAAGAGATTTCCTGGAGTTCAAAGATTTCATCCGGCAATGTTATGAAACACTGGACCGCATAAAAGAACATGCTGATGATATTGGTGTATTGGTAGGAGGTCCTGCATACAATCCGCAAAAAGAAGGGAAGGATTTATTCAATGCTGCTTTTTTATTGCACGAAAAACAGGTCAAAGCGGAAATACATAAAACCTTACTGCCAAACTACGATGTGTTTGACGAGTACCGCTATTTTGAGCCGGCCTTCGAATGGAAGTGCATCGACTTTAAAGGAAAGAAGCTGGCAGTGACCATTTGTGAAGACATCTGGAACCTTGGTGATAATCCTTTGTACCGCATTACACCAATGGAAATGCTCATTAAGGAAAAGCCTGACATAATGTTGAATCTTTCTGCATCACCATACAATTATGCGGCAGATGTTGTGAGAAGAAGCATCATGGAAGCACATACATTGAAGTATGGTTTGCCTATGTTGTATTGCAATACCGTTGGCTCGCAAACCGAAATTGTTTTTGATGGTGGAAGCCTGATTTATGATGCGAATGGCAATATGGTGAAGGAGATGAAATATTTTGAGGAGGATTATTATTTGGCCGACATGGCCTCCCTAATCCCGATAGCTATCGGGACCTCCGGTGGAGGGACTTCACCGCAGCACAAAACCTCGCTTGTCGGAAAATCTTTTAGTAACCCAAGAGTCTCCGAAAGTCGTGAATCTAACAACCCATCAACAACTACCGTAAGTGAGGTTAGTGAATGGGTCTCTCCCCCACCGGGGGAGCCGGAGGGGGCCGGCCCTCGCCGCTATTATTACTCTCCCGCCGAAGTGGGCCGCGATTCCGACACCTTAAAATACCTCACCGAACCCAAAAACATCCAGGAGATCCATGATGCTTTGATCTTAGGTATTCGTGATTACTTCCGCAAAATGGGTTTTAAAAAAGCAACACTTGGTGCAAGTGGCGGAGTGGATAGTGCAGTAGTGCAGGCATTGGCTGTTGAAGCCCTGGGAAAGGAAAATGTTCATGTGTTATTGATGCCTTCGCAGTTTTCATCCGATCATTCTGTTTCGGATGCGGAACGGTTAAGCCTTAATCTGGACAACCGCTATGATATTCTTCCTATCAAAGATGTTTATGAAAGTTTTCTTCAAACATTGCACCCACTTTTTAAAGACCTGCCTTTTAATGTGGCGGAAGAAAATATTCAAAGCCGTTCCCGAGGGAATTTGCTGATGGGAGTAGCCAATAAATTCGGATACATTTTATTGAACACATCTAATAAAAGCGAATTGGCAACTGGTTATGGAACATTGTATGGTGATATGGCCGGCGGTTTAAGTGTTTTGGGTGATGTTTATAAAACGCAGGTCTATGCTTTGGGCCGCTATATCAATAAAGACAAGGAAATCATTCCGGATAATATTCTGGTTAAAGAACCTTCTGCAGAGTTGCGACCAAATCAGAAAGACAGTGACAGCCTTCCCGATTATTCGATTCTTGATCGGGTATTATATCAATACATCGAATTACGACAAGGGCCAAAGGAAATCATAGCACAAGGCTATGATCCGAAACTGGTCGCGAGGATTTTGAAGCTGGTCAACACAAATGAATACAAGCGCAATCAATTCTGTCCGATCATTCGTGTCAGTTCAAAAGCATTTGGTGTAGGAAGAAGGCTTCCAATTGTTGCCAAATACCTTTCCTGATCAATGTTTCAGTTTGATCACTGCTGTTACGGGGCCGAGACCTGTTGCCGTGGTGTCTTTAAGTAAAATCATTTGTGTGCTTGATAAGGTTTTAATTTTAAAGTTTCCTCCAATTCCGGCAAATGCACCGGAGGAAACATTTAAAACGGTTTGGTTCGAAGCAAAATTCCAGGTGAAGTCTGTCGATTGAGCAGCGTTCTGGCAAACACTGGCATTTTCATAAATAGTTCCGGTGCCATCTGATTTAAACCGGGCTGTATTGTCGAGTGAGCAGGTTGGGATACTGTTGGTAAAGTCAAAAAGAATATTTCCGTTGGCATCACCAATTCCACCGGCGTCATATTTCCAGTCGGCGCTTGTTAATAATTGTGTGTTCGTATCCAGGTTATTGTTAGAAGAACTGGAATCTTTTTTACAGGATAGAATGGAAAAACAAATGCCTATGAGCAGAAAAGTATATTTCATAAGTAAATTTTTGGTGTTTTTAAGTTATGCCAGGTAAAAATTACATGCATTTTTCAGGCCAAATGGTTAAAAAACGGAATTTTAGCTTTGCGGCAGAATCTTTGCTATTGCACAGCAGTATTTTTAGCACCTAAACCTCAACTATGTTCAGAACATCAGAAGATATTCGACAGCTCAATGAAAAGATTGGTTATACAGGACGGTTTATTGATAACATTCGCAATGAAGTAGGAAAAATTATTGTCGGTCAAAATTATATGCTTGACCGTTTGCTGATCGGGCTTTTAAGTAATGGTCACGTTTTACTGGAAGGTGTTCCCGGTTTGGCAAAAACATTAACCATTAAATCTCTTTCCCAGGCTATCCAGGCAAAATTCAGTCGCATACAATTTACTCCGGATTTGTTACCTGCTGACGTTATCGGTACTTTGATCTATAATCAGCAGAAAAATGAATTTGTGGTACGCAAGGGTCCCATCTTCGCCAATTTTATTTTGGCAGATGAAATCAACAGGGCTCCTGCAAAAGTGCAAAGCGCCTTGCTGGAAGCTATGCAGGAAAGACAGGTTACTATCGGAGATACAACTTACAAATTAGATGAGCCTTTCCTGGTTCTTGCTACGCAAAACCCATTGGAGCAAGAAGGAACTTATCCATTACCCGAAGCTCAGGTTGACCGCTTTATTATGAAGGTGGTGGTAGGCTATCCTTCAAGAAGCGAAGAGCAAATCATTATTCGTCAAAATGTGCAGGGAATAACCACACCCCCGGTGAACCAGGTGGTTTCGGTCCAGGAAATTATCAATGCACGCCAAATGGTGCGGAATATTTACATGGATGAAAAGGTAGAACAGTATATACTGGATATTGTTTTTGCTACCCGCACTCCATCGCAATATGGTTTGGATAATTTGAAGCCATTGATCTCCTATGGCTCTTCACCTCGTGGAAGTATCAACCTTGCCATTGCCTCAAAAGCAGTAGCGTTCTTAAATAAGAGGGGATATGTGATTCCTGAAGATGTGAGAAGCATTTGCAATGATGTTTTGCGCCATCGTATTGGATTGACTTATGAAGCCGAGGCGGAGAATATTGTCATCACAGATGTTATTGATCAGATACTTCAGAAAATTGATTTGCCTTAAGAAGTTCAAAAGGTTTAAGGGGTTTGAAAAGTTCAATAAGTATTTGACAACCTCTGAAACCTTTTAAACTTTTGGAACTTTTTAAACTTTAGCATGCTCACTACCGCCGACATAATAAAAAAGGTTCGGATACTCGAGATCAAAAGCAAGAAGCTTGCAACAGATCTTTTTACGGGTGAATACCATAGTGCCTTCAAAGGAAAGGGAATGTCCTTCAAGGAAGTGCGTGAGTATGCCGCAGGTGATGATATTCGTTTTATCGACTGGAATGTATCGGCAAGGTTTGGACATCCGTTCAGTAAAGTATTTGAGGAAGAGAGAGAGCTGACCGTAATGCTTTTGATTGATGTAAGTGCGAGTTCTTTATTCGGAACAATTAATGGTACCAAAAGAGATATTGCTACAGAAATTGCAGCGGTCATTGCTTTTTCAGCCGTGAACAACGGTGATAAGGTGGGAGTGATTTTATACAGCGACAAGATCGAAAAATATATTCCACCCAAAAAAGGAAAGCAGCATGCACTTTATGTTGTCAGGGAGCTTCTTTCATCAGAACCTAAAAGCAGTACTACACAGTTAAGTGCAGCACTCAAATACTTCAATAACACTACACGGCAACAAAGCATTGCATTTATCTTAAGCGATTTTATTGATGCCAATTACCAGGATGCACTTCGTATTTCCGGCAACAAACATGATGTGGTAGGAGTGAAGTTGTATGATAAAATGGACAAGACTTTACCTAAAGTAGGAATGCTTCGTATTGAAGATTTTGAAACCGGCGAGCAAAAATGGATTGATACCAACAGCTCGTTCGTTCGCTATGAATACGAAAAGGAATTTTTCAGGATAACGGATTATTGTATTGAAACGTTTAAGCGGGCTGGTTGTAGTTTGCTGCACGTTCGTACAGATGAGGATTATGTAAAAGTGTTACAACGATTTTTTATCAGCAGGAATAAATAATGAAAGGCTTTATTTTTTTATTGTTCATATCATTCGCTACTCTTTCAGTAACAGCACAAAAAGTTACGGTCACTGCCGATAAACAAAAAATTTTAATTGGAGAACCGTTCCATCTTCGCCTTCAGGCAAACTTTAACAAGGGCGAACCACTGGATTTTTTTGAAGTGGACTCTGTTCTGCGGTTCGAAATTTTAGATAAATCTGAAATTGATACATCCAATTTTAGTGATGGCGTTGCGCTTCTTCAAAACCTGACATTAACCAGTTGGGATTCTGGAAAAATTCATATAGCACCTTTTGTTTTAGGAGCGTACCAAACAAAGCCGTTGATGATTGATGTGGCCTATTCACCGCATCCATTTGATACCACAAAACCTTATCACGATATTCACGACATACTGGACGTGAAACGACCCATTGAGTCCACCTGGTACTGGTATTTGATTGGGCTTTTGGTCTTGATTCTTTTATTCCTGCTCTTTTTTCCAAAAGGAAAGCCGAAAGCGAAAGGAGAATTTGTTTCGGACGAAGGCGCTTACAAACGTGCATTAAAAAAGCTGGATGCTTTGCAAAAAAGAACAGATGCTGATGGGAAAATATTTTATACGGAACTAGTTCAGATTTTCCGGGAGTACCTGCACAAACGAAAGAACATTTATTCCTTTTCCAAAACTACTGATGATCTTTCCACTCAGATTGAGAAACTAAACATGGATAAAGATCAATATCAACAACTCGTGCAAACTTTACTTCTCAGCGATTTTGTGAAATATGCTAAATATCAATCTTCATCCGGGGAAAGAAGAAATTCCGCGGAATCAATAAGAGAAAGTATTGTTGCCATAGAAAATGCTCACATTCCAAATCCTAAACCTCAAACTTCGAATCTTTAATGCTGTATGACTGGTTTCGACATATCGAATTCAAAAACCAATGGGTATTGCCCTTTCTGTTGGCCCTGCCTGTAATTGCATGGTACTATTATCGAACAGCAACGTGGAGGAAATCGTCTTTTAAAGTTACCAGCGCCAACGTGTTCTCCATTCGTACTGTAAGAAACAGTTTCATTCATTTGCCTTTTTGGTTGCGGTTGCTGGCCATTGGTTGTGTAATATTGGCACTGGCACGTCCACAGGTTCGAAATGTAACCAGCAAAACCAAAGGCCAGGGGATTGATATTGTTTTGTGCATGGATATCAGTGGTAGCATGTTGTCAAACGATTTTGTTCCTAACCGCCTGGAGGTGTCGAAGCAGATGGCGGAAGAGTTTGTGCGCAAAAGACCAATTGATAATATTGGTCTCGTGATTTTTTCCGGCGAAAGCTATACGCAATTTCCTTTGTCAACCGACCATGATGGCCTGGTAGATCAAATACGGAGTTTACGAAGCGGGATGCTCATCGATGGAACGGTGATTGGTGAAGGCCTGGCAACTTCCATTCAACGCTTATCATCAAGCAAAGCAAAAAGTAAAATTATCATACTACTAACGGATGGAAACGAACAGCCACCAGAAACAAGAGTGATTGACCCTTACACTGCTTTGGAAATAGCCAAGGCAAAAGGAGTAAAAGTGTACACAATCGGTTTGGGTGCTTTGGGTACAAAAACGGTTGAGGAAAGAGGAAACAAAATTGCCAGCTTCCTCGATGAAAATTTGCTGAAGCGGATTGCAGCACAAACAGGAGGGGCTTATTTCAGAGCTACTGACAAAGAAAGCCTGCAGGAAATTTACAGGCAAATCGACCGCCTTGAAAAATCAGATATTGAAGTGGTGACGAAAACCAAATTTTCGGAAGAATATGTCTGGCTCATTATGGCTGCGCTGTTCTTTCTCTTACTCGACCTAATTTTGAGGTATACTTCTTTACGAACTTTTCCATAACATGCAGGGAGTCGTTTATAAATCTACAGGCAGTTGGTATAATGTGAAAGATGAGTGGGGCAAACTGTGGAATGCCCGCATGAAAGGTGTTTTCAAGCTTGACGATATTACGTCTACCAATCCCATTGCCGTTGGCGATATTGTAGATTTTGAATTGGAGAATGAAAATGAGCAAACAGTTACCATCACAAAAATTCACGATAGAAAAAACCATATCAATCGTCAATCGCCGAGGATAAAAAGCCAGCAGCATATTGTGGCCGCCAATATTGACCAATCCTTATTAATTGCCACACTCAAAGAGCCACGCACTTCCCAGGGTTTCATTGATCGGTTTTTGGTTGCTTGTGAAATGTACCATGTTCCTGCTGTCATTTTGTTTAATAAAATTGATTTACACAAAGAGAAAGATCAGGCAAAGTTTGAACAGTTGAAGGAAGTGTATGAGGAGGTCGGTTATAAAGTAGTCGGAGTTAGTTTAAAGAATGACAAAAACGTAGAAGGCACTAAGGATTTATTAAAGGATAAAATCACTCTCGTAAGCGGTCACAGCGGAGTAGGAAAATCCACATTTATCAATGCCATTATTCCACATACTCAAATTAAAACGCAGGATGTAAGCGGATGGAGTGGCAAAGGCCAGCATACCACCACTTTTGCCGAAATGTATGAGCTGCCTTTTGGTGGAAAAATCATTGATACGCCAGGCATGAAAGAATTTGGTTTGGTCAACATCGAAAGGCAGGAGTTGTCAGGATATTTTCCCGAAATGAAAGAACGGTTGAACGATTGCCAGTTTAACAATTGCCTTCACTTCAATGAACCCGGGTGTGCGGTAAAACAGGCAGTGATTGATGGAGAGGTTGACGAAGACAGGTATGTTAGTTATGTCAATATATTGGAGTCCATTCCCCCTGTCCCCCTGAAGGGGAGACTTAGGTCGTAGAGGTTTTTTATTTGATAGTTTTTTTAAGAACGAGGTCAGAGGTAGGAGGTCCGAAGTCGGAAATCGGAAGTCAGAGGCAGCTACTTTATTTGAATGAGTTCTTAAAAAAGATTGATGATTATGTAGTGAGCTTCATTGCTACTATTCCGCTTCCCTTGTGTCACTCACTTCTGCATTCGGTAATTCTATGCAGCATTATGCAAGTGTCATCACAGAAATAAGCATTTACCAATGTTATGTTCTTATAGCTCCTTAGGAGCGAGCCTTGGTAGAAAAGAATCCACCAATAAATGCAGCTCCTCAGGAGCTGAACCTTTACGACCGACGAATAAATGAATTATTGATATCAGTAGGAATAGTTGTACAAGCAAGGGCTGTGAATGGATGGTCTTCCCACCGGGAAGGTCGGGATGGGC
>JAGIAB010000089.1:3031-9620 GCA_017745135.1 Flavisolibacter sp. | reverse complement strand
CCAATGGAACTAATGGACGCAATTCCGGTGGAATCACAGGAATGTATTGCATTACCATCCACTCAGGACGGTTGGAGATTCTTGTTTGTGCATCACGGAACGATTCAACAACAGACAAACGTTTTAAGGCATCTGCTTTACGTTGCTGAGAAGTTTCAGTAGCGGCAGCATTTCTTAAATCAAATGATAATTGATCCAGGTCGATTCTTGCCAAAAGATCGTGTACGGCTTCGGCACCCATCTTAGCAATGAATTTGTTTGGATCTTCATCAGGTAAATATTGATTGTCTTTAGGAAGCGTATCCAGAATATCCAAATACTCTTCTTCAGTCAAAAGGTCGCCATAGTTCTGCCCTTTATCGGCACGGATACCTGATTGAATTACCACGAATCTTTCGTAGTAAACGATAGTCTCTAATTTCTTAGAGCTCATTCCCAACAAGTAACCAATTTTGTTAGGCAGCGACTTAAAATACCAAATGTGTACAACAGGTACCACCAATTTGATATGCCCCATTCTTTCGCGGCGAACTTTCTTTTCTGTTACTTCCACACCACAACGGTCGCACACGATGCCTTTGTAACGAATGCGTTTGTACTTTCCGCAAGCACATTCGTAATCTTTTACAGGACCAAAAATTCTTTCGCAGAACAAACCATCACGTTCAGGTTTGTACGTACGATAGTTAATGGTTTCAGGCTTCAACACTTCGCCAAAGCTTTTTTCCAAAATGCTATCCGGCGAAGCCAATCCGATCGTAATTTTTGAAAACGTTGATCTGGGACGATTGTCTCTTTTATTAAAAGCCATGTTTTATATTTTCTGAGTTTTAATTTCTGATTTCTAATTCGTGAAACGTCAAAAGTGAGACGTGAGATCGTCAACATTCACGATTGACGTCTCACGTTTCACGAAATTTATTCTTCAAACTTGAGGTCTAAACCTAAGCCTCTCAACTCGTGAACCAATACGTTGAATGATTCAGGAATTCCGGCACGAGGAATGTTCTCACCTTTTACAATGGATTCATAAGTCTTTGCACGACCAATGATATCATCGGATTTGATAGTGAGTAATTCCTGCAGGATGTTGGACGCACCGTATGCTTCCAATGCCCAAACTTCCATCTCACCAAAACGCTGACCACCGAATTGTGCTTTACCACCCAAAGGCTGCTGAGTGATCAGGCTGTAAGGCCCGATACTTCTTGCGTGCATTTTGTCATCAACCATGTGGTGCAGTTTGATCATATAGATCACACCAACCGTTGCTTTCTGGTGGAAGCGTTCACCGGTTTCACCATCATATAAATAGGTATGACCGAATGAAGGCAATCCTGCATCTTCAACATGCTTTGCAATATCCTCAACAGAAGCACCGTCGAAGATTGGTGTTGCGAACTTCACTCCTAATTTCAATCCCGCCCAACCGAGAACAGTTTCATAAATCTGTCCGAGGTTCATACGGGAAGGCACACCAAGAGGATTCAACACAATATCAACCGGAGTTCCATCTTCAAGGAAAGGCATGTCTTCAGCACGAACGATCTTGGCAACGATACCTTTGTTACCGTGACGGCCCGCCATTTTATCACCCACTTTCAGTTTACGCTTAACAGCTAAGTAAACTTTAGCCAGTTTCAACACACCTGCCGGTAATTCGTCACCAATAGAGATGTTGAATTTCTCTCTCTTGTATCTTCCTAATTCTTCGTTGTACTTAATGCTGTAGTTGTGAAGCAAAACGTTGATTTGTTCATCTACATGAGCATCACCAGTCCAACCAAGAGGATTTACGTTCATGTAATCGATCTGGCTTAAATTCTTTGGAGTGAATTTGGCGCCTTTACCGATCAATACTTCACCAAAGTTGTTGCTAACACCTGCAGAAGATTTCTCTTTCAAAAGCGTTTGCAATTTGTCCAGCAACACTTCCATCAGGTCTGCAACATTCTTTTCGTGAATCTTATCCAGTTTTTCCAGAGCTGCTTTTTCACGAACTTTTGCGTTCTTGTCTTTCTTTGCTCTTTGGAAAAGCTTTTTGTTGATCACAACACCTTCTACTCCGTTTGGAGCTTTCAGTGAAGCGTCTTTTGCATCGCCGGCTTTGTCACCAAAGATGGCACGCAATAATTTTTCTTCAGGTGTTGGATCCGATTCACCTTTTGGAGTGATCTTACCAATTAAAATATCACCTTCTTTAATTTGAGCGCCGATGCGAATGATACCGTTTTCATCCAGATCTTTTGTTGCTTCTTCAGAAACGTTTGGAATATCCGGTGTCAATTCTTCTTCACCCAATTTTGTATCACGAACTTCCAGTTCATATTCAGAAATGTGAACGGAAGTAAACATGTCTTCTTTTACCACTCTTTCGCTGATAACGATGGCATCCTCGAAGTTGTAACCTTTCCAGGGCATGAAGGCAACCTGCAAATTCTTACCAAGAGCCAATTCGCCGTCTTTGGTTGCATAACCTTCGGTTAAGAAATCACCTTCTTTTACAGTCTGTCCTTTTTTAACAGCCGGCTTCAGGTTGATAGAAGTTTCCTGGTTGGTTTTAATAAACTTCGTGAGTTTATAAACTTTCAGATCATCTTCGAAAGAAACCAAACGTTGTGCTTCGTTGCGGTTGTAACGAACATGAATTTCGTTAGCATCAACAAATTCAACAACACCATCGCCTTCAGAGTGAATCTGGATTCTTGCATCACGTGCAGCCTTGCCTTCCAAACCAGTTCCTACAACAGGAACATCAGGACGCAATAACGGAACGGCCTGGCGTTGCATGTTCGATCCCATCAGGGCACGGTTGGCATCATCATGCTCAAGGAATGGAATCAATGATGCTGACAAACCAACAATTTGGTTGGGAGCCACGTCCATATATTCCACTTCACCTTTATCAAGAATCGGGAAGTCACCTGTTTCGCGGCTAACGATCCTGTCTTCAGCAAAGTTTCCTTTATCATCCAAAGGCGTATTTGCCTGGGCGATCTTGGCTGTATCTTCTTCTTCTGCACTTAAGAACGTCAGTTGCTTCATGTTCACTTTACCGTTCTCAACTTTACGGTAAGGTGTTTCAATAAAGCCCATCTCGTTGATCTTTGCGTGAACGCAAAGTGTAGAGATCAAACCGATGTTTGGACCTTCAGGAGTTTCAATGGTACACAAACGGCCATAGTGAGAATAGTGTACGTCACGCACCTCGAAACCTGCTCTTTCACGGCTTAAACCACCGGGACCGAGAGCTGAAATACGACGTTTGTGCGTGATCTCAGAAAGAGGATTCGTTTGATCGAGGAACTGAGACAACTGAGATGTACCGAAGAAAGAATTGATTACGGAAGAAAGCGTTCTTGCATTGATCAAATCAACTGGAGTGAACACCTCGTTATCACGAACGTTCATTCTTTCACGGATGGTTCTTGCCATACGGGCCAGACCTACACCGAATTGAGCATACAACTGCTCACCCACTGTACGCACACGGCGGTTTGACAAGTGATCGATATCATCGATCTCAGCCTTACCATTGGTTAAGCGAACGAGATATTTGATGATCTCGATGATGTCTTCTTTAGTCAACGTCTTTTGATCGAGCGGAGCGTTCAAATTCAACTTACGGTTGATTTTGTAACGGCCTACTTCACCCAGATCATAACGTTTGTCAGAGAAGAATAATTTATCAATGATACCACGGGCTGTTTCATTATCCGGAGCATCCGCGCCACGCAATTGGCGGTAGATCACCTGAACAGCTTCCAGCTCTGAGTTGGAGGTATCTTTATTTAAAGTGTTATAGATAATTGCATAGTCGCCACCAACGTCTTCTTTCTGAACGAAAACAGATTTGATATCCATTTCAGAAATGGTATCGATTGCTTCTTCATCCAAAATAGAATCACGTTCCAAAACCACTTCGTTACGTTCGATAGAAACTACCTCACCGGTATCTTCATCAACGAAGTCTTCAACCCAACTGCGCAATACACGTGCAGCCAGGCGGCGGCCTTCATATTTTTGCAAGGATTTTTTATCACCTTTCACTTCATCAGCCATTCCGAAAAGCTCAAGAATGTCTTTATCAGTTTCGTAACCGATAGAACGAAGCAAAGTAGTTACAGGGAATTTTTTCTTACGGTCGATGTAAGCATACATCACATTGTTGATGTCGGTTGCAAACTCCATCCACGCACCTTTGAACGGAATTACCCTTGCAGAGTAAATTTTCGTTCCGTTGGGGTGAATTGACTGACCGAAGAATACACCTGGAGAACGGTGCAACTGGGAAACCACTACACGTTCAGCTCCGTTGATAACGAAAGTACCACGGGGAGTCATGTAAGGAATGTTTCCAAGGAACACGTCCTGAACGATGGTTTGGAAGTCGATGTGTTCTTCATCATTACAGCTCAAACGAAGCTTTGCCTTTAGGGGCACAGCATAGGTTAAGCCACGCTCCATACACTCTTCAATAGTGTAACGCGGAGGATCGATGAAGTAATCTAGGAATTCCAGAACGAAAATGTTGCGGGTGTCGGTGATGGGGAAGTTTTCCTTAAACACTCGGAACAAACCTTCAACGTTTCGTTTGTCAGGGGTTGTTTCTAACTGGAAGAATTCTCTAAAAGATTGGATCTGTACAGCCAGAAGATCGGGTGTTTCGGCAATGTTTCCAATCTTACCGAAGTTAACCCTGTGATTCAATTGTGTAGGCATATGATTAAAAACCGGTTTTTTGTATTGACGGCAAAACCGTTACAGGCCTTTATTTCAGAAGAAATAAACGCTATTGTAACAGAACTATTTAAGCATGAATTGCGACGTCAAAATGTTTTTGGCCAAAACTAAAGGACTGCAAAAGTAAGGATTTAAGCTACACGAGCAAGGGATTTTCTTCACAAAGATTGAGCCGAAAAAGTTTTGGGAATGCTTTAATAGATTGTAACTTTTTACCATGCAAACAAAAAAAGCTGTCAAAGCCTATCTCATCTATGGCAAAAGAGACCGGCTTGGAGCCATTATCCTCGTTTTATTGATCGGGATTATTTACGCTCAGCCTTATTTGACTGCAAAGAAAAGCGAGCCCTTCCCTGTCAGAGAAACTTCGGTTTTGATGAAAGCAATAGATACATTGGCTTCCAGGCAACAAAAGAATCCTCTAAAAAAATTTGAGGAGGGTGACAACGATTACCAATACCAGCCAAGCCAGACAAAAAATTTTACAGGTGGAGAATTGTTTCAGTTTGACCCGAACACTTTACCGGTGGAAGGATGGCAGAAATTGGGATTAAGCGAAAAAACGAGCAGAACCATTGATAAATACCGGAGCAAAGGAGGAAAGTTTTACAAACCTGAAGACATTAAGAAAATTTGGGGAATGCCTGAAGGTTTTTATGAAAGAGTGAAAGATTACATTGTGATGGCACCGGTTCAAAACAATTATCAACAGAACCGCTTCGAGAAAACAACTTACACGAAGCCTGAAAAGAAAGCTGTAGTTGTAAATATTAATGAAGGCGACACCTCAGCGTTTATTGCTTTACCTGGCATTGGAAGCAAACTTGCTGCAAGGATTGTAAACTTCAGGGATAAGCTGGGTGGATTTTATTCAATTGATCAGGTTGGAGAAACGTATGGCTTGCCGGATTCTACTTTTCAAAAGATAAAAGGCTTTTTGCAGTTAAGTGGATCCGTGAAGAAATTGAATGTGAACACTGCCACAAAAGATGAACTGAAAGCACATCCATATATCAAGTGGAATTTAGCAAATGCGATTGTTGAATACAGAAATCAACATGGTGCTTTTAAAAGTTTGGAGGAGTTGAAGAATATTGCTGTTATTGATGAAGCGACCTTTGAGAAGATTGTGCATTATTTGAGTTTCTGAGCAGATGTCGAAGCAATTTTCATAAACAGAGAATAGAAACAAAAAGCCCTCCGCCAAGGGCGGAAGGCCTAATGTATTTTCTTTCAAAATCGAATTAAACGATTTCTACGTCAGCACCAGCTTCTTTCAACTTAGCAGCTAATTCATCAGCAGTTGCTTTGTCAACACCTTCTTTCAAAGGTTTTGGAGCACCGTCTACTAAATCTTTAGCTTCTTTCAAACCAAGACCAGTCAAGTCTTTTACGATCTTAACTACGTTCAGTTTAGATGCACCGGCAGCTTTCAGAATTACATCGAATGTAGTTTTTTCTTCAGCAGCAGGAGCAGCGCCACCAGCAGCAGGACCTGCTACAACTGTAGCAGCAGCTGGTTCAATACCATATTCTGATTTTAAGAAATCTGCTAATTCCTGTACTTCTTTTACTGTAAGGCCTACTAATTGTTCAGCCAGGTTTTTTACGTCAGCCATTTGATTTAATTTTTACCGTCTTCATTCCACGTTTAATGTAGTCCGACGGCGTGTTTAAAAAAATTGTTTTTATTATAGTTTACAGTTTTCAGTTTACAGTTAGGATACTAAAAGCAAACGGCAAACCGATGAACTCTTACTCTGCTGCAGGAGCTTCTGAACCCGCAACTTGTTTTTCGTGGTGGTGCAACAAGGCGGCCAACACTCTTTTTGCAGGTGATTGCAAC